>NZ_JAZVJO010000172.1:0-10299 GCF_059453735.1 Peribacillus sp.
TTTTCGTTTCCGTTATTCATTTCAACTGATATGGTACCTGGCAGTGGAGAAAAAATAGACGGTCCAAGTATTCTGCCAATTCCTTCAAAAACATCAATTTTCCCCTGCTTCATTAAATGCTGAACACCTGCGTAAAGCTGATTGACAATTTTTTCTTTCCGCTGTTGAACTTTAGGGAAATCAAGTTTCACGTCACCAAGCATGACGCCATAATCTTCACTTTTTAGGGCTGTATGATAAACTTCAGCACTGCGTAATAACGCCTTTGAAGGGATACAGCCTTTATGCAGGCATGTGCCGCCGAGTTTTCCTTTTTCAACAATTGCTGTTTTTAATCCTAGTTGTGAAGCACGGATCGCAGCTACATAACCACCCGTTCCGCCTCCAAGTATTACTAAATCATATTCTTCAGCCATAATTGAACCTCCTACATTTACTAACTAATCCATTTCTTTCTCGTGATCAAAGAGTCCTTATTTACGGCGATTCAGAATATGCTTTTCATTTTGTAAAAATTGACTGCGCGAGTTTCTCATCCGTTCAATGCGTTCTTCGACCATTCGGTCAGCTGCTTTGTACGTTGGAATTCCGTCACGTTTAGCAATATTAATTACCTTTTCAATACTTGCATATACCCCTTCAACCTTTTTAAGGGCACGCTCACGATTATAACCGTATAATTCATCTGCTACATTAATTACGCCGCCCGCGTTAATCACATAATCCGGTGCATACACAATACCCATTTCATGAATTTGATCACCATGAATAGGATCCTTCAGCTGATTATTCGCTGCTCCTGCAATAACCTTCGCTTTAATTCTAGAAATCGTTTGGTCATTAATTACTGCGCCTAGCGCACAAGGAGCATAGATATCACAATCAACATCATAGATATCGTTCGGATCCACTGCCTTTGCTCCAAACTCATCAACTGCTCGTTGAACGGCTTCCTTATTGATGTCCGTCACAACAAGCTTAGCCCCTTCTTCATGCAGGTGACGCAATAAATTATAAGCAACATTGCCGACCCCTTGTACGGCCACTGTCTTGCCTTCAAGAGAATCTGTACCAAACGCAGCTTTAGCAGCTGCCTTCATTCCTCTATAAACCCCATAAGCAGTAACCGGTGAAGGATTACCTGAAGAACCGAATGCTGGTGATATACCCGTTACAAAGTCAGTTTCTTCATGAATAATATCCATATCTGCAACAGTTGTCCCAACATCTTCAGCCGTAATATATCTGCCATTTAAACCTTGGATATAACGTCCAAAAGCGCGGAACATTTCTTCATTTTTATCCTTACGAGGGTCACCGATAATGACCGTCTTGCCACCGCCTAAATTCAAACCTGCTGCAGCATTTTTATATGTCATGCCTTTGGCAAGACGAAGAGCATCCTCAATCGCTGCATCCTCTGATTCGTAGGTCCACATTCTTGTTCCCCCAAGAGCTGGTCCGAGTGTTGTATCGTGAATGGCGACGATCGCCTTTAAGCCTGATTGTTTATCCTGACAAAATAAAAGCTGTTCGTAATCATATTTCTCCATATAAGTGAAAATCTCCATTGATAAATCCCCCTCTAATGTCATGACAATTAACTGTGAGTAAATAAAACAACCTATTAGTGGTATGACCACTAATGTTAGGGCCACGCCTGTTTTTATGGCTTTATGCGTGCTAAATATAGTATGCAATTTGCATGCCAGCATACTTTTCTTCTTTTAGTGGATGTACCCACGTATTGGCATGCAATAATTAGCATACTGTGCAAATTATTGCATGCCAGTTTTTTCAAGATTATATTTTTCCATTTTATAATACAGGTTTCGAATCGAAATTCCCAGAAATTCAGCCGTTTTCGTTTTATTTTGCTTGTTTTTCTGCAGTGCCTCTTTAATTAGGCCGCATTCATAACGCTCCACCATAGAAGCTAATGGGGCGCTTGTATTCCTTATTTCAGGATTATCCTCTTTTATGGAATCCGAAGAGTCTAAGAAGTCTGGTATGTATTTCTCATCCATTATTACTTCACTTTGTTTCATAAAAATAATCGCCCGTCCTAATATATTCTCAAGCTCCCGCACATTTCCGGGCCATTCAGAATGTTTCAATCGAGAAAGAGCACCTTCTGTGATTCCTTCAATATTCCGTCCATATTCCAAATTTATCTTTTGGATAAGGTGCATCGCCAATTCTTCAATATCTTCCTTTCGTTTTCGAAGAGGAGCAATATAGATTGGCATACGATTTAAACGAAAATATAAATCTTCACGAAATCCGCCGTTTGCTATTTCCTTCTCTAGATTACTGTTCGTGGCTGCGATGACACGCACATTGATTGAGATAGGCTTCGTGCCGCCGACCCGGACAATTTCTGATTCTTGAAGAACTCTTAACAGCTTCGCTTGAAGAGAAGGGGCCAATTCACCAATTTCATCAAGAAAGATACTGCCATTATCCGCTTCTTCAAAAAGCCCTTTTTTCCCTCCGCGCTTAGCTCCAGAAAATGCTCCTTCGTCGTAACCAAACAATTCACTTTCAAGTAAGGATTCGGATATAGCAGCACAATTCACACGGACAAATTTATTGAATTTCCGCTCACTGGCATTGTGTATGGCGTGAGCAAATAGTTCTTTACCTGTTCCTGACTCGCCTCGGAGCAAAACCGTTACAGGTGTTCGCGCACTTAACTTTGCCTGTTCAATCGGCAGCTGCATTTCTTCAGATTGACCAATGATATCTTCGAAGGTATATTTCGCTTCAAGCGTTCGAATGATCTGCCGAGCCCGATTTAATTCCTGATTCAATTGACGAATTTCAGAAACATCATGAATGACCCCCACACTGCCTTTAACATGACCATCAACAATGATTGGTGCCACGTTGACTATCACTTCTTTACGTTTTTGGCCGATTTTCATATTCGTTCCCCGTACAGCTCTTCTTGTTTGGAGAACTTGCATATGCATACTATCCCCTTGATAAATATCTGCATCAGCTGGTTTCCCAATCACTTCTTCATTCGTCAACCCCGTCAGCCTCGTATATGCCCGATTGATCAGCATCCCACGGCCTTGCTCGTCCACGACTGAAATGGCGTCATCACTTGATTGAATAATGGCCTCAAGCATTATTTGAATTTCCTTCAAGTCGGTAATCTGTTCCGCTAAATCAACAACCTCCGTAATATCTTTAAAAACCGCAATCGCTCCGATTGCCTCATTTGACTCATCAAGCAATGGAATTCTTGTGGTGATAATTTTCATGCCGCTTTTTAACACATGCTCTTGATTAATTTCCCTGCGTTTTGATTGTAAAATTACAGGAAGCCTGGTATTAGGAATTATCGTCTTAATCGGTTTACCAAGGACATCGATTCTTCTTTCGCCTGTCATTCGTTCCGCACTGCCATTGAATAGAATAATATTTCCCTGTCTATCTATAACAATCATACCATCATTTGTCGTATTAAAAATTAATTCGTGCTTCGTAGCTTCGTTTTCAAGTCTATGTATTAACTCTTTCTTTTCATTAAATAACTGGGCAATAAGATAAGCGAGACTACCCGGAATGATGAGTGCCTTCCCACTGAAGACATGCACAATTTCTTTAAATACCACTTTATTTTTTGTCGCTTCAATAATTACATCTACCGATGAAGGGTCTATCTCTCGCCAGTCCGTTTTTGTAGGTATTCCTAATTTTTTGGCTAGTTGGATGCCTTCTGCCGTAATTTGCAAATCAATGACCCAAGACACAGTGAATTTGCCGCTTTCAAGCAAGAGATTTAAAATGGCACTTCCCCTTTTTCCAGCACCAACAATCATGACTGTCTGCAATCAACTTCCTCCCTGTGTGTTAAACATATCCGTGAATAATATATAAAATATTCTTATTTCTCTTCATCTTAAACAACTATAGACAGCTTGACAAATTTTTAATATACCTTATCATTTTGAGAAGGAATTCTTTTTCAGAAGGGAAACAATTATGAGACGGCTGGTGGCATTTTTAATCCTCTTCATTCCCGGAGCTTTCGCGGCATATGGAATCAAAATAATGAGGGATATGGTATTTGGTATAAAGCTTTCCCCATACCCTTTTCTTTGGCTGCAATTTCTTGTGGGACTTATTTTAATGATTGGCGGCATTGGTTTTATCGCAGGATTCGTACTACATCGTGACCGAAAGAAAAATAAAGTTCAGTCCCGTTTTAGCCAATCTATAGAAAAAAAGCAATAACTTCTCTTTACGACAAAAACCCGGCCTAACTCGGCCGGGTTTTTAGTCATTACTTCCTGCTATAATATTCCCTAATCTTCACCGCTCGTTCAGGAAAATCAGTGATGATTGCGCTGCAATTGATACTTAATAGTCTTTTAACATCTTCTTCCTTATTGATGGTATAGGGTCGTACCTGAATTCCATAGGCCATTGCATCAATGATTAACGCATCTGGTACGGAATGTATGGAAGGATGCATTCCTCTAGAACCTATTGAGCTGGCATATACCCAAGGCATATAGATCCCGTCTCGATACAATGGAGCTGTTTCAATTTCAGGAGCAAGACGCCAAGCATAAACTAGGGAATAGTGATTGAAAGACGAAAGAATTGTCCGTTCCTCTAATCCATATCCTCTAACAAGCTGGATTACTTTTTCCTCAAGTCCTGGATAGAAAAAAAGCCCATTTTTAAGTTCAATATTACATAATAAATCGGTGTGCTGAATCCATTCGAATACCTCCTGAAGACTTGGAATTGAGGTTCTTTTGACCAGCTGCTTTTCAAACTTATACCCTGCATTCAGCTTCTTCATCTCTTCCATGGTTTGATCCTTAACAAATCCACTTCCATTTGTCGTTCTGTTCAGCGTTTCATCATGTATGACTACTGGAATTCCATCTTTAGAAAGCTGAACATCAAGCTCAATTCCATCTGCGCCGCTTCGTTTTGCCTCAATGAATGCGACCATAGTATTCTCTGGATAGGTTCCTGCTGCTCCTCGATGAGCGAATATTTTCATTGTACACCCGCTCCTTTAGATAATAACGTTCAGTTATATCTATGAAGGAACAGCTCGATTTATCTAATATACTTATTTACTCGAAGTGCATATTATTATTCTCAGCAAAGAAAGTCCCTTTTATTGATTCTTTGATATTTCTTTGAAGGCTTTTTATTTCCAAATAGGTATCTGGAAACGCCATTTGTCCTATGGTCACTTCTCCATCACCTTTGATTTCAAGCATATCCATTAGATAACGCCGCTTCTCATCATGTTGGAAAATCGTAACCATTATTTGATCATAGGTTTTTTTTAATTGTTCATATTGAAACTTTTGATGAACATTTGTCTCGCCCTCTATCGAATCAAATAACTCTATTTTCTGCTTCAGCTGCTCCATCTTAAGTATATTTGCTTTGTATTCTAATAACGTTTCTTTTAAATCCTTTTCAACCTTTTTTCGATCGAACCCTGCAACCTGAATGATGGTCTTTCGTTCAAGCCGGTTCCCAACTATAGCAGCATTTACTTTCCCGCGTGCTTCTATTACCCCGCCAATTAACTTCCCGTTCTTTTCATCCGCGATAATATGATTAGCCTTTAAATGACTGCCTAACGCATAGTATCCAATATGTATCGTTCCTAAAGCTTCCAGAAAACACTCATTCGCATGTTTAACATAAATGTTTTTTCCAGCCTTCACCACGGATTTTCCTTTCCCAAAAATACCGCCTCGAATATAAATATCACCAGTAACTGATTCAATTCTGTCACAATGGCTGATTCCGTGTTCGCTTTCAATAGCCAGATCTTTTGTTGCTTTCACAGAATAATTTTCACAAACGGTTCCGTTAATGGTAATACTTCCATTGAAATCAATATTACCTGTTTCAACACCCACATCACCATTAATGATCAAATGATCGCCAACTTGTATTTTCCCGCCCAGCGTTTCGACTACGCCATCCCTTAAAGCCCGAAGAACAATTTTCCCATTCTCTTCGCACGCTTCAACAGTCTTCTGATCAAATACTAACTTTTTGTTTTTCCCATTTTTTTGGACGACGTATTCTCCGGTAATCGTTTTCCCAGGTGTGCCCTTTGTTGCTGGAATTTTTTCACCCAGCCAATCTCCAGTTTTCACTTCATCTAAAAAATTCATATCATAATAGTCTGCTTTTCCATCTTCCCTGATTGTGGGTTTTCGGACAGAGCGTTTAAAATAGGTGATAACCGCATCTAGTCCGTCAACGGGCTCTATTCCCCTTGCAATTAAAACTTCCTTGTTAACAGCCATTTGACCTGAAAGGATGTCCATCATGATTCCTTCCTTGACTGAATGATTATGTAAACAGTTTATAATTTCCGACGTGAAATAGGTACGTTCGTTCCTTATAGCCTCTTCCGTACAATTTAACGTAATAAACGCGGACATTTTATCCTCAGCAACCGTACATTCTATTTCTGGTTTAAGATCACCAATATGCACCTTCTCGCCGTAGCCAGAAGTAATTGCCAATCTTAATTCCTTAAATCGATTCAAATTAATCCGCGGGTGTTTAGCGATAAGTTCATTGAAGGTAAGTAAGGAGAATCCCTTTTGGTACATTGTTATGTATAACACATGATTTACTTCTTCTAGTAAAAAATACCCATTCTTTTCGATTTCCATAAATGATTCCTTTCTACCATTGTATACAACTATATTACCATATTAAGGAGAATTAGATGAGTAATCTAAAGAATATTTTGGCAGATTAAATAAAAAAAAAGCCAACAACTAAGTTGACTTCTATCGTCCCACTGACTACCGTACATCGAGCTTATAAAAGACCAGTGAATCATTCACATTCAATGGTCAATCTTAGGTGAATGGATTACTAAATGTTGTAAAGCCTTTTACCTTTTTCAAGAAGCCTTATGCTCGAGGCGCAATTTGTCTGCGACCATGGCGATAAACTCTGAATTAGTAGGTTTTGCTTTCGTCATGGACACTGTATATCCGAATAACGTTGAAATGGATTCTATATTCCCACGGCTCCATGCCACTTCGATTGCGTGCCGGATTGCCCGTTCTACACGGCTTGCGGTTGTGTTATATTTCTTAGCGATATCAGGATATAGAACTTTCGTAATCGATCCAAGTAATTCAATATCGTTATAGACCATGGAAATAGCTTCTCGCAAATATAGATAGCCTTTAATATGAGCTGGAACCCCAATTTCATGAATGATACTTGTTATACTTGCATCAAGATTTTTTGGTTTTTGCTCAACAGGGCTGCGATAATTAAAGTGGGAGGATTTTTTTAACATGGATTCTCTGCCGCTGACTTGACGGATATGCCCCGCCAAGTTTTCCATATCAAATGGCTTCAAAATAAAATAAGATGCGCCTAAATCAACAGCCTTTTTGGTTACATCTTCTTGACCAAAAGCAGTAAGCATAATTACACTTGGCATTTTATTGCGTCTCTGATCACGTAATTTCTCCAGAACAGCCAGTCCATCTAAATGAGGCATAATAATGTCCAAAATCAAGATATCGGGTTCGATTGTTTCTAATAAACTCAAGCAATCTTGACCGTTATGTGCAACCCCAATTACTTCCATATCTTCTTTGGCTGAAATATACTCTTCCAATAACGAGACGAGTTCCCGGTTGTCATCTACGACACACACCTTAATTTTATCCACGTTAAAATTCCTCCTCAACTACAATTGGTCATTTTTTCTAATTATCTATATAATCATTGTAATTGAACTTTTCGACAATGAAAACTATATTCCCTTTATTTTAGGGTAATTTATAGGAAATCTTTATTTTTCTCGTGTTCTCTCAAGTTTTCGACGTTATTCGCTCTGACCTGTTGGTTTTGTCGAATAATCTCTTATTACCGTATATTAACACATAACAAGTGAAAATGTGAAATTTCTCTATAAGTAAAAATCTGAATGTTCCGTGATAACAAGAATGGCTGCCGAAGATTTCTCGGCAGCCTTTGGGTGTTAACTTGCTTTTGACTGAGTTTCTTCTTTTTCATATATATTGATGCCCGCATCGTTAAGCATCCATTCAATATGAACTCCATATCCACTCGTTGGATCGTTAACAAACACATGAGTTACTGCACCAATAAGCTTCCCATTCTGGATAATTGGACTGCCGCTCATACCTTGAACAATTCCGCCTGTTTTAGCTAAAAGCTCTTTATCGGTGACCTTGATCACCATTCCTTTAATGGCCGGAAACTTTTGTGGGATGGTACTAACAATTTCGATATCATACTCCTCCACAGTCGATCCATCTACAACGGTCAATATCTTAGCAGGACCTTCCTTCACTTCATGTGAAAGTGAAATGGGAAGTGGTTTATTTGCTGTCAATTTATTATCATTTTTTCCGTTCATTTTTCCAAAGATGCCAAATGGACTATTTCGGTTAATGGTTCCAATTACTTCGCGATCAGGGGAAAATCGAGCGAGTTTCTCACCAGGCTCGCCGTTGCTTCCTTTTTCTATGGAAGTCACTGTAGAACGAACTATTTCCCCATCTTTTACGATGATTGGTTTCTTCGTATCCATATCCGAAATCACATGCCCGAGTGCACCATATTTTTTTGAATCAGGGTGATAGAAAGTCATGGTCCCGATTCCTGCTGCTGAATCCCGGATATATAAACCGAGCTTAAAACTGCCTTCATTTTTATCTTTCAGAGGCTTAAGTGTTGTGTCAATGGTCTCATTTTCTCGGTTAATAACTAGTTGCAGCGGCTTGCCGCTTTCACCTGCTTGCTGGACAAATGGAGTCACATCTGACATTTTCTTTATTACTTGTCCATTAATCTTCGTGATAATATCTCCAACCTCTACCTTGGCACTTTCACCAGGTGATCTTTTCCCTTCTTTGGTATCAACCAGATGGTGACCCACTACAAGTACTCCTAGTGTATTCAGTTTGACGCCTATTGATTGTCCGCCGGGAATAACCTTAAAATTCTTTAGAACTTGTACATCAACCTTTTTTATCGGAAAACCCGCTACATCAAATAATACTTGATTTTTCCCAGGCTTCTCTCCACCTACAGTTAAAGCTGAATGATCATTTTGGATAGATATGCTATTATCTGGAGAAAATACAGTTGCAGAAACGGGCAATGCCTTAGAAAACGTATAGTGATCCCCTTCGAAAAGTACAACTTTTCTGGGAATAGTCATAAATTCACGGAATGGCTGATATAACCCAAGTGTTAGTAGCGAAATAAGGAGAATTCCACCGATGATTTTTCTAATCCATTCTTTTTTCAAGCTGTTTTCTCTCCTCCTCGCGATATAAATGGCTACCCCTTTAATTTTGCCTTTGCAGCAGTCATTTATAACCCAAGGATAAAATAAAAGCTATCCGTTTTTGGATAGCTTTACATTGTTTATAAAATTCAATTATGATTTCTGTTGGTGCTTATAGGACAAAGCCTATTTAACATACTTTTTTTGATCTGCCTGAAGGATTAATTCACGAGCATGTTCCTTCGTCAAGTTGGTAATTTCGACTCCTGAGATCATGCGGCCGATTTCTTTAATTTTATCCTCTTCATTTAATGATTTCACTGATGTATTTGTTCGGCCATCTTTGATATTCTTCGCAATAAACAAATGAATATCAGCCATTGCCGCTACCTGAGGCAAGTGGGAAATACATAACACTTGTGAGCCTGAAGCAACTTGATGAATTTTTTCTGCAATGGCTTGGGCGACTCTTCCGCTGACTCCAGTATCGACTTCATCAAAAATAATGGAAGTAATCCCCTGATGTTTAGAGAAAATGCTTTTCAGGGCAAGCATAATCCGTGATAATTCTCCGCCAGAGGCAATTTTTGATAGTGGTTTTAACGGTTCACCGGGATTCGTTGACAAATAAAATTCCATACTGTCAAGACCGTTTTTCCCCACTTCGTCCGCGTCTGTAAAGGTAAACGCTGTTTTATGGAAATGTGCTTCAAAAATCGTTTTTTCCATATACAGCTCTTGTAACTCCTTCTGAATATGATCAGTAAGCTGTTTAGCATAGGTTTGCCGAAGTTCCGATAAATTCTTCGCTTCTACAAGTAAATCAGCTCGTATAGATTTAATTTGAGCTTCCAGTTTAACGATATGCGTTTCACGGTTTTGCAAAGTTTCAATTTCCTCTTCAATCATCGAACCATACTCAACGATTTCTTCAATGGTTTTCCCATATTTACGTTTAAGCTGATTAATTTCATTTAAACGGCTTTCTATCAAATCGA
>NZ_JAZVJO010000173.1:0-9889 GCF_059453735.1 Peribacillus sp.
TAAATTCAAGAATATGGGGATACAAGTTGAAAAGACAAAATCACGCCATGAAATATTCTCAACTGTTTTTCGCGATGATCCGGAAGTCCTGTTGTCTCAAACTTCATTATTTTCCCAACAATTAGCCTGTATAAAACCAGATAAACGAAAAATGAGCGAATTATAAGTCATGAGCGTGCGCTAATCAGGGTATGCTTTTTTTATTTGTTTAAAAACCTCTTTAACTAGCTAAAGCCTGTACTATAATGCCATTTATCCTCATAGAATAAACTAAATAACCAGGTAAGGGGACATATATGTCAGACATCATAATGAAATGCTTGGCTTTATTTTCTGATATGGGGTATTTCGGAATTATGTTTGGTTTAATGATTGAAATCATTCCTAGTGAACTGGTTTTGGGATATGGCGGCTATCTAATCAGCCAAGGGAAAATGGAGTTTGGCGGTGCCGTTTTAGCGGGAACGATTGGAGGAACCCTGGCACAACTATTTCTCTATTGGGCTGGTTCTTATGGAGGACGACCGTTTTTGATGAAGTATGGAAAATATATCTTAATCAATGAACATCAATTGGACGCAGCAGAGAGATGGTTCAAACGGTACGGAGCAGGGGTAGTGTTTATTGCGAGATTCATTCCCATTGTGAGGCATGCCATCTCTATACCAGCTGGAATTGCAAAGATGTCACCAATACGGTTCATTGTTTATACGGTATTAGCCATCCTTCCATGGACGATCCTTTTTTTATGGCTCGGTAAAACACTAGGAGATCAGTGGCATTTAGTAAAAGAAGCATCAGCACCCTATATAGGAGGACTCTCGCTATTAATCATATTAGCGGCTTTGTATTTTTGGTGGAACCGAAATACTCAGGAGCCTATCGTAGTTGTCACAAGAAAAGAATTTTTTAGAAACAAACAGAATAAATGATAAAAAAAAAGCTGCAGAGAATCTGCAAGCTTATTTTCAATTCTTAATTAATTTCGTTCTCTAACTTTAGTCGTTCGAGATTTTTTGTTACTTCAATGCACTTTATTGAGTGATCTTCCATTTCTAAGACCTTGAAACAGAAGCCGTCTTTTTCAATAATATCATTCTCATGTACTTCATAGTTTTCTGTTAGAATCCATCCGCCGATTGTATCAACGTCTTCTTCGTTGAGGTGAATACCAAGAAGATCATTAACCTCTTTTACGAGTACCTTGGCATCGAACATATAATGTCCGTCTTTAATCTTCCTAATCGAAGGTACTTCGTCTATATCAAATTCATCGCGGATTTCACCAACGATTTCTTCAAGGATATCATCAACTGTTACTAATCCTGAAGTGCCGCCATATTCGTCCATCAATACGGCCATATGAATACGTTCTTTTTGCATTTTTAAAAGTAAATTATGAATTGGGATATTCTCCATTACACGAATAACAGGACGAGTGTAGGCTTTTAAACTCGTTGAAGGGCTTTTTCTTTTCTTAACAAAATCAGAAAAAACTTCCTTAATGTTAATCATCCCAATAATATGGTCCTTATCTCCATCTACTATCGGATATCGGGTGAATTTCTCTTCCTTCACAATGTCAATAAACTCTTGGATGGTACCATCGTTATCAAGTGTAATGATTTCAGTACGCGGAACCATAATTTCTTTGGCAATTCGGTCGTCAAATTCAAAAATATTATTCACATATTTGTATTCAGCGTGATTAATTTCCCCGCTCTTATAGCTTTCAGAGAGGATCATTCTAAGCTCCTCCTCGGAATGTGCAATCTCTCCTTCCGAAGCAGGTTTTAATCCAAATAGACCAGTGACAAAACGTGCTGAGTGGTTTAATAACCAAATAAACGGAAACGCAATCTTATGAAACATTATTAATGGCTTAGCTATTAGCAAAGTTACTTGCTCTGCTCTTTGGATCGCGATTGTTTTCGGAGCTAACTCACCCACAACTACATTTAAAAAGGTAATAACAGAAAAGGCAATTAAAAATGTTAAAATTCCTGAAATATCTGCTGAAATATGAAGTTTCTCTAGGACTGGTTCCAAAATACTATTCATTGTGGGTTCACCAATCCACCCAAGACCTAGTGCAGTTATCGTAATTCCTAGCTGGGTAGCAGATAAATATTCGTCAAGATTCCCTGTTACTTTTCGTGCAGCTTCGGCTCTTGGATGTCCTTCTTCAATAAGCTGATCAATCTTGGAACCACGCACACGAATAATCGAAAATTCGGATGCTACAAAAAAAGCAGTTAAAGCAATTAAAATGAAAACTAAGATTAAATTAAATATGTCCAACCATGTTGGGGCGGATTCAACAGTATACAGAACTTGAATCTTTTGTTAATTGAATGTTCAAGTTCTATAAATGCAAACTGCAGGAATCGTCCCGGTCACCTCCTAGAACTGATTAATAGTTGTTGTTTTTGATTAGTATATACATAAATAATGGGAGACATGTTCGTACAGATTTTATCTATTATAATTGATCTGTCCATGCCAATACGCTCAATGAATCACCCTCTATCCTTTAAGTATAAAGAATAATAGGTCATTCAGTCAAAATTTTCGAGCAGGCTTAGTCTCCCCATATTCTCAAAGATGATAAAGAAATATACAAATTACCCATCAAGGTCTATTATGTAGTGTTAGTTACTTAGTAAATGGTTCAGGATGCGACAGTCTCCGCCCGCATGTGTCCTTATGAGTGGTCCTCGTCAGGCGGGCGTTTTGATATCTTTAATCCGATCAGTAAGGCTAGTGAGGTAAGAATATCCGTTGTATTATTTAAGCCGTCTGCCCATAAACCCTGTGAATGACCGAAATGACCAATGCTCAACTTTAATATAGAAAGGAACAAATAGGCAGCTATACTTACATATGCTCCTTTGTCAGCGGTAATAGAGTATTTGTCTTGGTACATATATTTTACCTCCCGCAATTGCCTGTTAAAGATAATAAAGTAAAGGTGTGTGTCTATAGAAAAAGAGTCGTCTGGAGCCATTAAAATTGGGGTTTTTCAGCTGTATATCCTGGACGTAAATTTGTTGTCTTAAGTAAATCTGTCGAAAAGTCTAGAATTTAATAACTTGTATGTGCGTGAAATTAATAGTATATTTTGTGTAAGGATAATTGAATATATCCACAAGGGGAGCCGTATGGCTGAGAGTGAGCGAATGAGTTCTTACCCTATGAACCTGTTAGTTAATGCTAACGTAGGGATGTGGTTTTGGATAAAGCAATGCAGGTTGATCCATAACCCTCTGTCATTGCTTTTTTGCGTGCAAAAAACAATGGCAGATACTCATGAACGCTTCCCGCAAAGATGAAGGGGGAAGGAAAATGAACCATAAGACATTATTTTTAGTAGAGGTAGCTGTTTTCTCTTCACTGGCATTATTACTTGATTTAGTATCGGGATTTATTTTTTCAAGAATTTGGCCGCAGGGCGGATCAGTATCCATTGCCATGGTACCGATTTTTCTCATGGCTTATCGCTGGGGAATAAAAGGCGGACTTTCTACAGGATTTTTACTTGGCCTTTTACAAGTCGTTAGTGGAACAGCTTGGATTGGGCATCCTGTGCAAGGGTTTATTGATTATTTTCTTGCCTTTACTGTAGTGGGAATTTCAGGTGTTTATATGAATCAAGTAATTAGTTATTATAAGAATGGCAACAAAAAAATGGGGTTGTTTTACGGAATAGCAGGTATGTTTACAGGGAGCTTCTTGAGGTATATTTGTCATGTTATTTCAGGAATATTCTTTTTTGGATCATCCGCCCCTGCCGGTACACCAGTTGTTACATTTTCTCTGATCTACAACGGCACATATATGCTGGCAAGTTTTATTCTTTCAGGAGTAGTAGTAGCCATGTTGTATTCTTCGGCTTCGAACGTACTTCTGAAAAAAGCATATTGAAACGATTTCCTGTCTTTTCCGCTCTGGCGCTACACAACGTAAAGAAAAAACGTTGGGCGGCAAGGAATGGTGGACAAAAGTGTCCGTCACAGGTTACATCTTACAAAAAAAAAATATCAGTCTGCATTACCGTATTCTAGATGATGAGCATTACAGAATCTACAGTAGTCTAGATGAACAGGAAGCTAAGAATCGTTTTCAAGAATTAATTTCCACCAAAAAACAAGGCCGTTCTCTGTAGGAGAATCGGCCTTGTTTGTTTATTCATTGTCAGGAATGTCAAGAGGTCTATTCATTTTCGCAATTAGAACTGGGCATGGAGAATCTTTAATAACAGCGCTGCTGGTGCTGCCTAATAAGAATTTTTTTAATCCGCTTTTTTCACTTTCTCCTACAATAATAAGGCTGGCATCCGTACTTTGAGCATAACTACAGATGCTGTCTCCTGTATTTCCTTCTAATACTTCGAAGCGGCCTTGTATTTGGTGTTCGCTTAGTAATCTTCTTACTGTACTTTCAGCCATGGTCACACTGTTTTTTACGACTGTATGTGTATCATCCGCCTGCGTAAAGCCAGGTTCTATTGCGAGCACAGGTTGATTTTGAGCAGGATTAATATAAAATCCTTCATTCATTTCAGACATGGATTTTCCTATTGTTCGCTGTTCAACCTTTTCATTAAAAACATGCACAATGGTGAGATGAGAGCCTAAATATGTTTTATGCAGCTTTATGCCGTACTCGATTGCTCTTTTTCCGCTGGGCGTGCCATCGTAAGCTGCAATGATATGGTTAAATTCTATTTCCATGTTTCTTCATCTCCTCAAAAGTTTTAATGTGAATAGTTCACGAATCTAGATGAAGGGATAACGGTTTATTTTGTTATACCCTCTTTTACAAAATATATCCATAGTTAATTATGGATTTTGTGACAAAAAGCAACAAATAAGACGATGGTCATCTGTGAAAATGGGAACAGTTGGTATATTATAATAATATGCTGTCTAGAAAGAGGTGGTAAGATGCAACGTGAAATTCCAAAAATGCACCCTACGATCAAACGCTGCTTAACCCATCTAGAAGTGTTAGGCACCGATGATAAAACAAAACAAATTGTCTATATGTATCTGCAAATACTATATAAAGAAATGTCCTTATCCAGTAAACACTCTAATGATCATTAAAAGTTCCAGCAGTCGATTTATTTCGACTGCTATTTTTTTAGGATTAGTGTATGTTTATTGGGAAATCATTAAACTAGTGACATAATGATATAAGGGTAGTAAAAGAGGACAGAACTTTTTTACCTAAATAGGTTCTACTATAAGAAGATTTTTTGATTGTTGGAGGGATTGTTATGGAAGGGTATCGACAGTTAAGAACAAAAAAACGGAAAAGGGCCAGATTAATTAGTTTTGTTCAGGTTGGTATCTTATTACTGTCAATTATTACACTAGCAGCAGCTGGCTTTATATATTCTGTATTACCAGATACTGATATCAGTCAACTAAAGAATCAGATTGGTCACTCTACTAAAATTTATGATCAAAATAAAGAATTGGCGAGTACTGTGACTGCGAACAAGTCGGAGGGAGTATCGATAGAAAAAATACCTGAACATGTAAAAAACGCTGTGATTGCAATTGAAGACCGCCGTTTTTACGAACATCATGGTATTGACTATAAGGGGATAACGCGTGCGATGGTTAATAACCTGAAGGCGGGTGGAATTGTTGAAGGAGGCAGTACGCTTACGCAGCAGTTCATAAAAATCTCTTTACTTGAATCTGACAGGACCTATAAACGAAAAATACAAGAATATTTTCTCGCGAAAGAAGTTGAACATGAATATAAGAAAGAAGAAATCCTTGAAATGTATCTCAATCAGATTTACTTCGGGCATGGAGCTTGGGGAATTAATAAAGCATCCAAAATATATTTTGGAAAAGATGTAGAGAAATTAACCATTTCGGAAGGAGCGATGCTTGCAGGTGTCATTAATCTTCCAAGTAAACTAGATCCCTATAAAAACTATGAAGGAGCGATTAATCGACGAAATCTTGTCCTTAGCCGAATGGATGATCTGAAATTAATTAGTGCTGAGGAAGCTGAACAAGCGAAGAAAGAACCAATTACTCTTGCTTCGATTGATCAAGTAGACCCGCTAAAAGGAAAGTATCCGTATTATGTCGATCATGTTTTAGCAGAAGCTTCTAAAATGTATAAGCTTGATTTAGATGAATTGCTGACTGGCGGCTATAAAATCTATACCACATTGGATCAAGAGGTTCAAAGTATTGCAGAGGCAATTTATAAGGAAGATTCAAATTTCCCTACTGGTACAAGCTCAGATCTTGTCCAAAGTGGAACCATTTTAATTGACCCAAAAACCGGCGGAATAAAAGCATTAATCGGTGGCAGGGGAACACACCAATTTCTTGGCTATAACCGGGCTACTCAGTTGATTACTTCACCAGGATCATCGATTAAGCCACTGGCTGTTTATGTACCTGCACTAAAGGAGGGGTATGAATTAACAGATCCTCTGGTCGATGAAAAAATGGCTTTTGGTACTTATAATCCAGAAAATTTGAATGGACAGTATAAGGGAACGGTTCCTATGTATGAAGCAGTCATGGAATCATTAAATGTCCCGACTGTGTGGCTTCTTAATGAAATCGGGATTCAAAAAGGAGTTGACTCCTTAAAGGACTTTGGGCTTCCCTTAGAAAAGGACGATCGCAACCTATCTATCGCATTAGGCGGGATGAGTAAAGGAGTATCTCCTCAGGATATGGCAGAAGCTTATACGGTGTTTGCTAATAGTGGTGTGCGGAACGAGTCTCATGCTATTGTGAAAATTGAAGATCCAAATGGAAAAGAAATCGCGGTTTGGGAAGAACAATCGAAAAAGGTTGCCACAAAAGAAGTAGTAGCAAAAATGAATTCTATGCTCTTAGGTGTAGTCAAGTATGGAACAGGTGTAAATGCCGCTGTCTACGGTCATGAGATTGCCGGGAAAACCGGATCCACACAGGTTCCGATTGAAGGTATTTCAGGAGTAAAAGATCAGTGGTTTGTAGGCTATACGCCATCACTAGTTGGAGCTGTCTGGGTTGGGTATGATAAAACAGACAAAGACCATTACTTAACGACCTATAGTAGTGAAGGGGCTACCAAAATTTTTCAAAAAATTATGGCTCAATCACTGCAATACCAAGAATCAAAATCGTTTAAAGCAGATGATATTGGGCCGTTAATTGAAGAACAAGAAAGAAAAACTGAAGAAGAGAACCAAAAAAACTTTTGGGAAGATAAGAAAGAAGAATTTAAAAGGGGCTGGAATAACTGGCGTAATAAGCTATTTAATAGCGACGGCAACTAAATGGTTTCTTAAAAGGATAGGGGCGGGCATCTTCAGATTCATTTTAGAATCGGGAGATGTCATTTTTTTTGGTAAAGAGATGGGCAGAAACATGCGAATAAAAGATGTTTTGTTTTGGAATATAACCCCATTTTTCTCATTTATCTTATATAATAAAGAGAAAGAATATTTAGATATTTTGTTAGATGTGAACTAAATTGAAACCCAACAGAGAAAAATTAAGAAAAGAGGAGTAAGTATGATTCAGTTTGAAAAGTCGGATATTACACATTTTTTGCAAAATTTAACTCTTAGTGACTTTGCAGTTAGTCCTGATGAAAAGCAGATTGTATTTTGTACAAATTTTAATGGACATTTTAACCTATGGGGAATGGATCTTGAGAAGAAGTTTCCATATCCACTAACGTTTCATAATCAAATCTCAGATTTTATTACCTATTCGAAAACAGGTGAATTCCTTTTAGTCGGTTTTGATAAAGATGGCGACGAAAACAGCCAGATTTATGCGATTAAACCTGAGGGCGGAAGCTTAGTCCCAATCCGTTATGCTGAGGGAGAACGTCATTTCTACGGACATTTGACTGAGGATGGCAGAAAGCTGTATTACTCAACTACAAGTGGAAATGCAAAATATTTAAATAGTCATATTTATGACATGGAGAGTGGCAAGGAAAAGCTCCTCATAGAAGGTAGTGGTGCACCTGTTTTTGTCTCTGCGGTCAGCCCTGAAGAAAAATCATTTGTTTATAGCACACAGTTTGGTAATACATATTCCTTAGCGCATGTTCAAATTGATGGTGAGCACATATTACTTACACCACCAACGGATACGCAGCACACAGTAACCGATTTAGTCTATGTTTCTGAAGTAGAGATTTATTTCTTAACAAACTATGATGATGACCTTAGCTACTTAGCAAAGTATGATCTTCAGTCAAAGGAATTTACAAAAGTTCTTCAAATAGATAAAGAAGATTTTACAAGCATTTATTATTCAAAAAAGGAGCATGCATTGTATATTGTGGGTTCTTATGGTGTAGAAGACAGGCTTTATCGGTATACAATTACGAATGAAAAAAATGAAAAAATAGAAAAACCTGTTGATATTATTGTAAAAATGATAATTATGCCTAACGGTCATATATATATGCTAGGCAAAAGTGCTGCGAAGCCAGCTAATCTTTATGTTTCAATGGAATCCGGAGGTTCTTGGCTGGCGTTAACAGACTATAGAGTACCAGGTGTTCGAGAGGAAGATTTAGTGGAACCTAAAGTGCTGAGTTATCCCTCATTTGATGGTTTGGAAATTGAATCCCTTTTATTCAAAGCAAAGGAAGAAAATTCAAATGGTCATATGATTTTATGGCCGCATGGAGGTCCCCAATCAAGTGAACGTAAATCATTTCGCGGGATGTTCCAATTCCTTGTAAATCAAGGGTACTCTATTTTTGCACCTAACTTTAGAGGCTCGTCGAACTACGGTTTAAACTTTATGAAAATGGTTGAGGGAGACTGGGGTCATGGCCCCCGTTTAGATAATATTACCGGTATTGAATGGTTAATTAAGAATGGCTATGCAGAAAGCGATAAGATACTGCTTTTAGGCGGCAGCTATGGAGGATACATGGCATTGCTTTTACACGGCCGCCATACAGAATACTTTAAAGCGGTTGTTGATATTTTTGGTCCGAGTAATTTATTTTCATTTATTGATTCTTTTCCGGAATTTTGGGTGTCATTTACGGAGCAATGGGTAGGAGATCCAGTGAGAGATAAGGAAAGGTTAACAGCCGATTCGCCAATTACCTATTTAGACGGGATGACAAAGCCCATGTTAGTGATCCAAGGCGCGAATGATCCGCGTGTGGTTCAACAGGAATCAGATCAAATTGTTGCTGCATTGAAGGAAAAAGACCGAGAAGTGGAATATGTGGTTCTAGAAGATGAGGGACATGGATTTACGAAAAAGGAAAATGAAATTTACGTTTACAAGAAAATCCTAGAGTTTTTTAATTCGCATATTAATTGATTAATGTTTGATGGAGTTCACATCTATGTCAAGGACATAAGAAATTATATGAGTATACTAAAAGATGAATTAAGCATGAAAAAGGACTGCCTTAAAGGCAGTCCCGACTAATTAAAAGATAAAGTTAGCAATAATACCGATTACGACAATAGCGCCAATGATCATTAAGATTGTTCTCATGTTTTTTCACATCACTTTCGTGGAGTAATAGTAAGTTTACTCATTAGAGTTTAATTTTATGATTAGAATGTACAACAAAGTCCATCTTGTCTTCAGAAATGTAAGATCCAGCACAGCATTCATTGATCTTCTCCATAATGGCCTGTACGTCAGGACCTTCGATCATAATTTTTAAATCAGAACAGTCCTCAAGGGTTAGCATAAAGGAAACGAGTTTTGATAACCGTTCTGGTTCAACTACTCTGTTCTTACATACAAAGTAAATGCTGCCTTCATAACTTTTGGAAATTTCAAACAGATCCATAATTTGCTGCATGCTTAATTTCTTATCGAAGGTAAGTTTAGATGAAATTGTTTGATTCATAGTTCGA
>NZ_JAZVJO010000174.1:0-3181 GCF_059453735.1 Peribacillus sp.
ATGGTGAACACTTCTCTACAATAGACTCTCTTCAAAAAATAATACCAGATAATGTCGAGCTAATAACTGTTGATTATGAGTGGGAGTAGTGTTCTCCCATTCCAAAACCTACTAACGGGTGCGTTATAGTGCATCAAAAAATCTCAAGGACCAAAAAAGTGGTCCTTTTCTTTTTGCTAACGATCAAAGGGAATCAAATCAGAGTCTTAGTGAAAGACACTAAAGGTTTTCAAGACGTTATTTCGTTTCTTCTTCGGTAATGCCGAAACAACACAGGGTAGCGGAAGGATGCGAATGATGGAGGATCCGTTGTAACATTGCAATATGTACAAAACTAAACAACCAATATCACCAACGTTTTAGTTCTAACCTCCAACCAAGTCTTTAGTTTTTTAACCAACTCCGTTAATCGAATAAGGTTTACACACTAAATTTAGATAGTCTTAAACTATCCTATGTGTCTGTCATTTCAAATATAAATGAAACTAAGAGAGAACGAGAAGAAAGTCAATGAATTAAAGGTTTTGAATGTATGATAATTATACATTCAAAATTCGATTAAAGATTACTCTTATACAAGCAAAGGAGTTAATTAAGAAAGAAAAAGCCTGCAGACATTAATCTGCAGGCTTTTTGGCTTTACTTCATATTTTTTAAAAGGGTATCAATATTCCACTTCATCATTTTAAAGTAGGTGTCGCCATCTTCACCAGGTTTTCCAATTGAGTCTGTAAAGAGCTTGCCGCCGATAGGGACGCCGGTTTCTTTTGAAACGGCTTCCATGCTGCGAGGATCTATACTTGTTTCAACAAATAAAACAGGCAGCTGTTTTTCATTAATTAAATCGACGACTTGTGTCACCTGTTCAGGAGTTCCTTGATTTTCCGAATTTATTTCCCAAATGTAGCCTGCTTCAAAATCATAGGCATTGCTAAAGTATTTAAATGCACCTTCACTTGTAATGAGAAAACGTTTTTCTTTAGGAATCTTGTTAAATTGATCAATGGCATCATTATGAAGCTTTTCTAACTTCTGAATATACGTATCGGCATTTTGCTGATACTGTTTCTTGTGTTTGGGGTCCACTTTGCTTAAACCATCACGAGCATTTTGAGCATATTTAATGCCATTTCTGATATCCAGCCAAGCATGAGGATCTTCTTCTTTTTCTTTGCCTTTTGTTGTCAGGTGCATCGGACTGACACCCTCACTCATCTTAAATACGGGTCCATCTTTTCCAGACTTGCCAGCGGTTTCAATCAACTTGTCAAACCATGAATTACCTGCCTCTAAGTTCAAACCATTATAAAAAACTATATCCGCATCGGTCGTTTTTTGAATGTCCTTTGGCAGAGGGTCATATTCATGCGGATTCGAGCCTACTGGTGCTAAACTGTGAATGTTAACTAAGTCTCCACCGACTTCGTTGACGATGTCATACAGAATGGAATAGGTAGTGACCACTTGAAGCTGATCATGCTCAGACTCGTTTTTACTGCAAGCGAATAAGACAAAAGAGAAGAGTAGACAGACAGATAGTACTATCATGGTTTTTCTCATCAGTTATACATCCCTTCTAGCGGCTGGTTTCACCACTGTTTTTTTTGATAAATTTACGAATTAAGCCTTGTCTTGGAGAGAAGAAGAAAGCTAGCAGGAAGAAGAGAGTAGCGACTAATACAATCGTAGCGCCAGATGCTAAGTTATAGGTAAAGCTGAAATATAATCCTGCTATCGAAGCAAGCGTACCTATCCCTGCTGATAAAAAAAGCATGGTCGATAATCGGTCGGTTAATAAGTAAGCTGTAGCGGCGGGGGTAATCAGCATTGCAACGACTAAAATGATTCCTACAGTCTGAAGGGAAGCAACGGTAACCAATGTTAAAAGTGTCATTAAGAAATAATGGAGAAGCCGAACAGGCAGTCCGTAAACCTCAGCCATGGTTGAATCAAATGAGGTGACCAGGAACTCTTTATATAAAAGAAAGATAGAAAGTAGTACAAACACCCCAATACCTAATGTTATCCACATATCAGACGGACGAACAGCAAGCACGTTACCAAATAAAATATGATAAAGATCGGTACTGCTTTTCATCAGGGTGATTAAAATGATTCCTAATGCAAATGCAGCAGTGAACATGATACCAATCGAAATATCGTTTTTAATCCGGCTGTTCTGGCTGACAAAGCCAATTCCAATGGCGGTAATAATTCCCGAAAGTACGGCACCAATCAAGAAATTGATTCCAAGCATATAAGAAATAGCGACACCAGGCAGGACCGCATGGGAAATGGCATCGCCCATAAGCGCCATTCCTCGTAAAATGATGAAACAACCAATAATCCCGCAAATAATTCCCACCATTACAGAGGTCAACAAGGCCTTTTGTAAAAACCCATACTGAATGACAGCCTCAATAAACGCCATTTCACATCACCTCTGCTTTTTCAAAGATCGAAAGCTGACCTAAATATGCCTGATTTATCACACCATTTCGAACAACCTCTTTGACGTCCCCATAGCCCATTTGCTTTTTATTTAGCACAAGAAGTTGTTCAAAATAGGTGTCTACCTTTGATAAATCATGATGGACGACTAGAATGGTTTTACCTGCTGCTTTGAGGTTTCTTAGGATATTCATCATGTTTTCTTCACTAAGAATATCGATGCCGACAAATGGTTCATCTAATAATAGAATTTTGGGTTCCTGGACTAAGGCTCTTGCTAAAAAAACACGCTGCTGCTGCCCACCCGATAATTCACCGATTTGCCTGTCATGGTAATCCTCCATGCCTACCTTTTTTAAGCAGGCAAGTGCTCGTGCTTTATCGGCTTTTTTAGGTCTTTTGAATATGCCTAAGCTTGGGTAGGTACCTAAGAGAACAGTTTCTAAAACATTGATGGGAAAGTCCCAATCAATGTTGTTACGCTGTGGAACATAAGCAACAAGCTGCCGTTGTTCAGAGAACGTTTTACCAAATATCCTAACTGAACCATTATCTTTAGGAATTAAATCAAGTAATGCCTTAATAAAAGTTGATTTACCGGCACCATTAGGGCCAATGATGCCAACTAAAGATCCTGGTAATACCGAAATAGAAATCGTACGTAAAGCGGGTTTCCCATGATAGGAGACAGACAAATTTTGAATATTCAGAGCATACATGTCTTCCATAT
>NZ_JAZVJO010000175.1:0-4595 GCF_059453735.1 Peribacillus sp.
TAGGCGGGTATTTAGCGACAGGCGGGCATGTATCCGGCGCCGTATTAGCTGGAATTAATTTAGCCATCTCTACCGCAATCTATTTACCTTTCGTGTATGCACAAGTGAGAATTGATTCAAAAAATGAACAAGAGGTTACAAAGAAATCAGACACGTTAAGCCTCTAAGAAAGTAGTGAGAGTAGATGAATAAAGAGGAACTTTACCAGTTATCCTTTCAATTAATTTTATATAGTGGAAATGCTAGAAGTCTAGCAATGGAAGCCTTGCAGGAGGCAAAGGAAAAGGATTTTGATGCTGCGAAGTTGAAAATTGCCGAGTCAGAATCAGAATTACTGAAGGCCCATAAATTTCAAACGCAGCTCATTCAGGCAGAAGCAGGCGGGGACAAGTTTGATATTCCCATTATCCTTGTTCATGCTCAGGATCATTTAATGACAGCTATGACGGTGAAAGATCTGGCAAGTGAAATGATAGATTTGCGACAAGAGATGAGTGGAAAGTGAGGACGATAGAATGAGCAAGGGGTTAAAGGTTGTTACGATAGGCGGAGGATCCAGCTACACCCCCGAACTAATAGAAGGGTTTATTAATTACTATAGTGAACTTCCGGTAAGTGAAATTTGGCTTGTTGATATTGAAGCTGGTAAACAGAAGCTTGAAATTGTCGGAAACCTAGCAAGAAGAATGATTGAAAAAGCCGGTTTACCTATTGAAATTCACCTAACGCTGGACCGCAAGAATGCGCTCGAAGGAGCTGACTATGTCACGACTCAACTAAGAGTCGGGCAACTAGCAGCACGAGCTCTTGATGAGAAAATCCCATTAAAACACGGAGTAATCGGCCAAGAAACAAATGGACCTGGTGGATTGTTCAAAGCATTCAGGACGATTCCAGTTATACTTGAGATTGCTCGTGAAATGGAGGAAATTTGTCCGCATGCATGGCTGATTAACTTTACCAATCCTGCTGGAATGGTGACAGAAGCTGTGCTTCGTCACACTAAAGTCAAAGTAATCGGTTTATGCAATGTACCGATTGGAATGGAACGCGGTGTTGCAGACTTAATGAAGGTTGATCCATCTAGAGTCCGCATAGACTTTGCTGGTTTAAATCATATGGTCTACGGTTTGGATGTATTCGTGGATGGTGTAAGTGTGAAGGATCAAGTGATTGAAATGATTACAAATCCGGAAAAAGCAATTACGATGAAAAATATCCACGCAATGGGTTGGGAGCCTGAATTCCTTCGTGCCCTCAATTTATTCCCTTGTCCGTACCATAATTATTACTACAAAACAGGGGATGTGTTAGCTCAAGAGCTGAAAGACGCTGAAAAAGGAGAAACACGTGCCGAAGTTGTGCAAAGATTAGAAGATGGATTATTTGAGCTTTATCAGAATGAGGAATTGGCAACGAAACCTCCACAGCTGGAGGAGCGCGGCGGAGCTTATTATAGTGAAGCGGCAGTAAGATTAATTTACTCAATCTATACCGATAAACGTGATATCCAAGCAGTCAACACCATTAACCAAGGAGCAATTGAAGGAATTCCTTATGGTTCAGCCGTTGAAGTGAGCTGTGTAATCACTAAGGATGGGCCGAAGCCAATTAATGTTGGTAAGCTGCCGATAGCTGTCCGTGGGTTAATTCAGCAAATTAAATCGTTTGAACGAGTAGCCATTGACGCTGCGATTTCAGGAGATTACGATAGTGCCCTGCTTGCGATGACCATTAACCCATTGGTCCCAAGCGACCGTGTAGCGAAACTTATTCTGGACGAAATGCTTGAAGCACATAAGGCATTTTTACCGCAGTTTTTTGAAAAAAGGAGGACAGTCTAAGATGATCGACACCCTCGTTAATGCTGATGATTTCGGTTTCAGTCGTGGTGTAAACTATGGGATTATAGATAGCCATAAATACGGAATCGTCAATTCAACGACCATTATGATGAATGCACCAGCTACCCAGCATGCTATTGGATTAGCTAAAGATACTCCGACATTAAAGGTGGGTGTCCATCTGGTTCTAACATGGGGAAAACCACTATTATCTGATGTACCAAGCTTGGTTGATGACGACGGATTCTTTAAAAAACAATCGATACTCATAGAGAACCCAACAGAGATCTCTCTTCGCGAATTAGAAAGAGAATGGTCGGCGCAAATTGATTTGCTACTAGCAACCGGACTTGTACCGACACATTTGGATAGTCATCATCACGTTCATGGAATAAAGGCTTTTTATCCAATCGTGAAAAAACTTTCAGAGCACTATCACCTGCCCGTTCGTAAGGCCGCATCTCATTTTGTAGATATAGAAACAGTAGCCGATGTCTTCTTGGATGATTTTTATGGAGAAGGAGTAGTAGACAATTATTTTGCTAACCTGCAATCTTTAGAAATGAATGGTAAAAGTCTGGAAATTATGACACATCCCGCGTATCTAGATACAGTTTTATTAACAGGTTCTTCCTATAATACAGTACGATTACGGGAAACAGACATTTTAATGAAAGCACAATTACCACAAGACTATATACTTCGTAAATAAGAAATAGGGACGATTCGGCAGCCGGATTCGTCCCTATTTTATTTGAATAGATCCTATTCCATCTTGCGTGTCAGGAATAGTTTTTTGACATACCCCCCTGGGATCTCCGCCCGTCTAATGGATGAATATGGCAGGGGGTATTATACGCTTGGAATGTAGGGCCAGACGGGAATAACCATGTGTCAGACGGGATTATGCCGATCGCAGACGGGAATAACCATGTGCCAGACGGGAATAAGCACCTCGCAGACGGGATTAATTCATTTTCCACTAAAAAAAACCACAGAATACCCCCATGATTTTTTCATTGGCTAAAACCCCATATAGTGCTCAGACCCAGCCGCTGTTTCATCAAAGATATAGGAAAGAAGGACTTGTTTGGACAGTTCTTCTTCGTATGGAGTGCTTGCATTGGTGAATTTAAAGGTATGTTTTAATTCATGAACTCTTTTTTTATGAGCGTGCTTGTTAAAAAAATGGCGTACATAGTCATTGATGAATTCACCATTTTTTAGACTTGTATCAAGAAGGACTTCAGCTGCTGTGCTAGTGTTTACATCTAATGCATAGCTGAGCTTTCTGATATTTTCAAAAGAAATCTCAGAAAACTGCATAGGGATTCGTTCCTTAGTTCCTGTGATCGTGATATTTTTTACAGATGGACAAGTTTGGCTACCTCTATATAAGGTTTGATCCAGCCAAATGGAATGCTGAAAATGCGATGACATTTCATCAATGACTTTTTTTGACACGACGCTTGATTCACAAATTTCAATCGCAACCTCATGAATAGATGTATGTGTAATAGAAGAGATACGGAGCAACGTTTCTTTTATTTTCAATGAAACAGCTGGTTTGACCTCTCTATTTTTATCAGTTGGGATGACTCTTCCTAGTAATTTAAACAATGCCTTACTCCCTTTCTAATTAGGGTGATTTACTTTATACATATATATGAAAATAGGGGAAGAAGCATGTATGTTTTTCTCTCTATTTTCACAAAATACTAGATTATAGAATAATAAGTTAAATTATGGTTGACGGATTAGGTGTATTACACGTATAGTACATATATAAGGTGTATGAACCACATAATACATACACCAGTAATTGGTTTTTGTGAATAGGAGGTGCGTTATGAACAGTAATTTTAATACGAGGGAGCCTGTATATGTGCAGGTAGTCCGATACTTCAAGGAACAAATTGCAACAGGTAAGATCGTGGCCGGAGAAGAAATTCCTTCCCGTAGAGAACTGGCTGCAACATTAAATATTAACCCGAATACTGCTCAAAAAGCATATAAAGAAATGGAGGAACAGGGATTGATCCATACGGAACGAAATTTCCCCAGCAAAATCACAACCGATGAAAGGATATTGAATTCTATTAGACAGGAACTTATTTTTGCAGCCGTGGAGTCCTTTGTTGAGACGATTCGACCGATCAATGTGCCAATTGAAGAACTTCTTCAAGTGGTTAAAGAAAAATATGTAGGGAAGGACGGAGAAACCAATGATTGAAGTCAAGCAGATCAGTAAGAAATTTGGTCGAAAGAAAATCCTAGATGGTGTTTCTTTTACAGCAAATAAAGGGGAAATCACCTGTTTAATTGGCATAAATGGGGTTGGTAAAACAACTACACTCAAGGCGATTATGGGATTAACCCCATATAGCGGCGACATTCTCATCGACAATGAAAAATTAACGAAACATACTTACGAAAAAATCACCTTCATACCAGATGCGGCTATTATGCTGCCGCAAATGACGATTAAACAAGCGATGGAATTTATGAAAGATTTTTATACAGTGTGGAACCAAGATCGAGCGGACCAAATGCTAGAGTTTTTCAAACTCAAGATGGAAACGCGCATTTCTGAATTATCTAAAGGGAACGTAGCCAAGGTTAACTTACTAATGGGATTGGCATTAGATGTTGACTATATCTTAATGGATGAACCTTTTTCAGGAATCGATATGTTCAGCAGAGAACAAATTGCTGATGTGTTTACCAGCCATTTAATCGAAGACAGAGGGG
>NZ_JAZVJO010000176.1:0-2729 GCF_059453735.1 Peribacillus sp.
AATGGAGTATTTACATACAAAAAGATTATCCACCGTCCTCATATTATTCTGCCAGCCTCGGCTTCAGAAAAGGACTTGGAGCGTACCTTAAAGTTTGCTCAAAAAGCTGAAACCTCTTGTATGATATCTCGTGCCATTAAAGGCAATGTTGACATTGAGCTCGATGCCCGCGTGACTTATGAATAACAAAATGGCCTGACAGCTAAACTGTCAGGCCATTTTGTTATTCAATATTGAAGCTTGTGATCAATCTCTTGACACACTTGGTCAGCAGTCATTCCATCGGCATCAATAAAATTAGCCTTAGTAGATGTGTCTTGAATTCCCATCACATTCGAATCAAGTCCTGTTACTACACAAAGATCACAGTTTTGCGAATCTGTTTCATTTTTCAATTCGACCACTTCATACCCTTTATCTCGAAGTGCCTGTTGAATATTACTCAATGATGGATCAACGGCGATTTTAGCCAAAATAAACACCTCCTTCTGGTAATGTGTCCAGTTAAAAGGAAGTTATGTATCATGTATAATTTTTTCATTCATCGCAGACTCTATTAATGGAGGTGAAAGCCATGAATAACAAAACGAAAAAAGATCCATCTAAAAGTGAGCTCGAATCATCTCAAGTAAAAGGACAGGGAACCACGAACACAGAAACGGGAAATGTTGAAGCATCTTCATCAAGAAAAAAGCAAAAGCGAAGTTAAATAATCCAATCAGGCTGTTGAGCTCCCTCAACAGCTTTTTTCTCGAATAGAAAAACGATCGAAAGCAATCTTACAGTTAAAAGTATTTCTTTTTCCAGAAAAAGAAAGCCGTGGCTGACGCCAGTCCTGCTGCAATTGTTAAGGTAATCGCAAAGGCGTGAGGGTGATTCGAAAAAGGTAAATTCACATTCATTCCGAAGAAGCTCGCCACCATCGTCGGCAGTGTTAGAATAATCGTGACGGAGGTGAGAAACTTCATCGCAATGTTGACATTATTCGAGATGATAGAGGCAAACGCATCCATCATACCGCTTAAAATCGAACTATATGTTTCACTCATCTCAATTGCCTGGTTGGTCTCAATGATAACATCCTCAAGCAAATCTTTATCTTCCTCATACATCTTCAAATAATTAAAGCGTAGAATTTTATCCAGCACGACTTTATTGGATTTAAGCGAGGTTGTGAAGTAAACCAAGCTTTTCTCTAAGCCTAAGAAAGTATAAAGTTCTTTATTCTTCATTGATTGATGCAGCTTGCGTTCGGTATCATTTGTAATTTTATTAACTTGCTTTAAATAACGTAAATAGAATGAGGCAATTTCTGAAAGGATTTGCAAAGCAAACCGTGTTTTTTTATTCGTATAAAAACTTTTAATTTTATTGTTTTTAAAATTAGTCAAAATAGGACTATCCTTCAATGAAACGGTTAGAAAATAATCTTCAGTAAATATAAGTCCAATTGGAATCGTCTCATATACAGGCGTGCCTGTTTCATCGTGAGTCAGATAAGGATAATCGACGATAATTAATACATCGTTCTCTTCGCGTTCAATCCGAGGCCGTTCTTCATCATCTAAAGGGTCTTTAATAAAATTCTCAGGCAACTCCAGCGTCTTTACAATTTGCTGTATCTCATCTTCAGTTGGTGCTGTCAGGTGAATCCAGCAGCCTTTTTCGAACTTAGTTAATTGTTCGATTTGTCTAGGTTCTGTTGTTTTATATATTTCAATCATGCTTTAACCTCCTCATTTTTAGAGGAAGCCATACGATCTGTTATAGAATCGATACTAAACCGTTATCGTCTATTCGATAATCACGATGGCATGAGCTTCCCCGTGCTCACTGGGTTCAGGATCGTAGGAACTACTGTTCATGCGTATCAACTCACTTTCATATTAACAGTGATTACTCTCTATCTTAATCATAAATAAGCGAAAAGCACAATAACGATTCTTTTCCAGTAAAAAGCTCCCAGTATCTTGACTGAGAGCTTTCATCTTATTATTCTAACCCGTTTGCCCGTAACCACGTTTGCGCCATTAACAAATTACCTGTTGAATTCATATGAACACCATCTGTAGTCAGCTTATAGTCAGGATGTTGTTTTAATACATCTTTAAAACATTGATGTTCTGGTACAAGCACACCGTTAAACGTCACTGCAAGCTTGCGTACAATATCGACATAAGGCTGCAGTTTACGATTACCTTCAGATTCAATGTTTTCTTCAATAATGGTTGGTTCCATAATAATAATTTGAGCATTCGTTTTAACCTTTACTAGAGATAATAACTTTTGATAGATTTTTTCAAATTCACCGGGGTAAACCTGATTCATATTCGGATTATCTAATTGTCTCCATACATCATTTATACCGATTGATATAGACACATAATCTGGATCAAGCGCAAGAACATCTTTTTCCCAACGATCCGCTAAATCCGTAATTCGATTTCCACTTATTCCTTTGTTAATTATGTCTGGAATTCCTTCCAGCTGTCTCAAACGTAAGTGATCCCGTATGATTCGCACATATCCGTCACCTATCTTTTCAGAATCAGTTTTTCTACCGCAATCTGTTATACTATCTCCAATAAAAATTAGTCTCTCACCCGACTTCATCATGATCCTCCTTCTATGTACCTGATTTCTTCAAAAAAAATCGAATGGACTCATCAACTATCCAAACGATTTTTTCCTCTATTTTCATTTTTTTAAGAATGGACTTTATCATTATA
>NZ_JAZVJO010000177.1:0-3530 GCF_059453735.1 Peribacillus sp.
TTGTTTACGACACTGATCATAATAAAAATTTAATGATACACGAATCAGCCAGCTCCGTATCTTTGAAGTTTGAATCGTATCATAGTACAACAAATATTTATAAGCTGTTTCCTGTACTGCATCTTCTGCATCTGCTTGTGCGATGCCTATTTTCCGTAAATATCTATACACAATATTAAGCTCTGAATTTAACTCGTTATTTTCATCTATAACATTCATCATACCCTCCTACTTACTAGACGAATAACATCGGTAAAAGTTTACAATAAAAATAATTATACAAAAAAAGGGAATAAAGTTATTGATTGATTGAAATCATAACTTTTTCCCTTCTATTCGTATTCTATTTGTTTGTTAAAAAGGTATAATTTTACTTCCTTGCAGCCTCTATACAGAGTTCGATCGTTTCTTTTATAGCGGCTCGAACATCGTCTTTTTTATATTTTAAGATTGGCATCGTGTCATTTGGATCGATAAAGGCATCACGATTTTGGATTTCTGCTGTCATAGCTAAATGAATTCCATGTTCTTTCCCAGCAGCAGCTACCTCTTTATCATGTTCCGCTAAAGCTTTCTTCATTTGTTCTAATGGAGCAACTTGAATGATCGTGTCTTCTTGACCAAGTAAATCAGCAATGATTTGGAAGAATTCTTGGTGTTTCATATTCGTATCCGCAATGGCATATTTCTCTCCATGTTTTCCAAACTCTAAAGCACCAATGGTTGCTTCTGCCACTTGCTGAACCGTGACCATTGCCGTACCGCCTGCTAATACTGGGACGAACTCTTTTCCCTGGATTTGCGGCAGAAACATCGTCCATAAAGGGAGCCTGCCAGGCATCGTACCAAATATATATGGCAGCCGAATGGACATTACATCCATTTCTCCATTACCTTCTAATATGGCAACTTCTTCTTGTAAAAGCCTTGTTCGAGGGTAGGCTTGATCTTTTAGATCCAGTTCCGTCCACTTTTCAGCAAAGTGTGCAAAGTAAGAACCATAGATGACAAATCTTTTCACACCAGCTTCTCTAGCTAGACGAGCCATTCTTTGCGTAGGCAGGACATTGGCCTGATAGAAAAAGGTAACAGCTGGTTCAGCGGGAACGGAACGCTCGTCCTCTCCAGCGGCATAGATAAACATATCGATACCTTCCAAAAGCTTTAATACTTCATCATCAGACATCTCATGTATATTACCTAACTGACAGTCTACGCCTGTTGGTAATAAATCTGGATGCGGCATCGGAGGTAAAGAAACAGTAGAAACTTTATATTCTCTTTTTACTAGTTCTCTAATTGTATGGTAGCCAAGGAGACCCGTTCCGCCTAGAATAAATACATTTTTCATGCTAAATTCCTCCATTCGATTTTGTAAATATTATGCGATATACAATTTAATGGTAAAGCAGTTCTTTCTATTTGTACATGTATTCCATTAAAATAAGCAGAATCTTGTGTACGGTATGTTACAAAATTATTTATTTTTATTGAAATCTACATAAAACCGAACTCCCCTTACATGTTCGATACCATATTATTGAACACATAACTAATTATGCTAGCATAATAGTTCTTGAATTTTTCTCTGGTAGAGGGCATTATAGAGATAGAAAACAAACCTTATAAGTTACTACCATTATATGAGAGCGTATACATGTGGGTTTGTTTCACAAAAGAATATGGGGGATAAAACAACTATGATTTATGCAAATCCGAATACAGAGGGATCGGTTATACAATTTAAAGAGAAGTATGATAACTTTATTGGGGGAAAATGGGTTGCACCAGTAAATGGCCAATACTTTGAAAATAAATCTCCAGTAACTGGAGAAGTTTTCACTAAAGCTGCTCGTTCTTCAGCAGAAGATATTGAATTAGCATTAGATGCAGCACATGCAGCAAAAGTAGCTTGGGGAAAAACTACTGCAGCAGAACGTGCTCGTTTATTAAATAAAATCGCTGATCGTTTAGAAGAAAATTTAGAAAAACTTGCTGTAGCGGAAACATGGGACAACGGTAAGGCTGTCCGCGAAACATTGAATGCAGATATACCGTTAGCTATCGATCACTTCCGTTACTTTGCAAGTGCTATTCGTTCTCAAGAAGGCCGCACAACTCAACTAGATAATGATACTGTAGCTTACCACTTCCAAGAACCACTAGGTGTTGTTGGACAGATCATTCCTTGGAACTTCCCAATTCTAATGGCAGTTTGGAAAATCGCTCCAGCATTAGCAGCAGGTAACTGTATCGTCATGAAACCAGCTGAACAATCGCCAGCTTCTATTATGGTATTAATAGAAGTAATTGAAGATATCCTTCCAGCAGGTGTTCTTAATATTGTAAATGGTTTCGGTGTTGAAGTTGGTAAACCACTTGCGACGAACCCACGTATTGCTAAAATTGCATTCACAGGTTCAACTGCTGTTGGTCGTCAAATCATGCAATACGCAACAGAAAACATCATTCCTGTAACACTTGAACTTGGTGGTAAATCACCTAACGTATTCTTTGAAGATGTTATGGATAAAGACGATTCTTATTTAGATAAAGCAATCGAAGGAATGGTTATGTTTGCATTGAACTCTGGCGAAATCTGCACATGCCCTTCTCGTGCAATAATTCAAGAATCAATCTACGATAAATTCATGGAACGCGCACTAGAACGTGTTAAAGCGATTAAAGTCGGTAACCCGCTTGATACTGAAGTGATGATGGGAGCTCAAGCTTCTAGTCAACAAAAAGAAAAAATCCTTTCTTACATCCAACTTGGTCAAGAAGAGGGCGCTGAATTACTAATCGGCGGAGCAGAGAACAAAATTGATGGCCTTGAAAATGGTAACTACATCAAACCAACAGTATTCAAAGGAAACAATAAAATGCGCATCTTCCAAGAAGAAATCTTTGGACCAGTACTTGCTGTTACTACATTCAAAGACTTCGATGAAGCGATGGAAATTGCAAACGATACACTTTACGGCTTAGGAGCTGGCGTATGGTCACGCAGCGGAGATCTTGCTTACCGTGCTGGACGTGGTATCGAAGCTGGCCGCGTTTGGACAAACACTTATCACCAATACCCTGCTGGCGCAGCATTTGGTGGTTTCAAATTATCAGGTATCGGCCGTGAAAACCACGCAATGATGCTGGTTCACTATCAACAAACAAAATGTCTATTAGTAAGCTACGCTAAAGACGCTCAAGGATTCTTCTAAATCGAAAGGATACGATCAAACATGATAGAACGTGTTATTGCAACAGACAAAGCACTTAGATTAATAGATGCTATTAAAAAAGTACATGGATCTATCATGTTTTATCAATCTGGCGGCTGTTGTGACGGATCTTCTCCGATGTGCTATAGAGAAGGAGATTTTAAACTGGGAGATTCAGATATCTATCTAGGAACTATTGGTGCTATCCCCTTCTACATGCATAAAAGCCAATACGATTATTGGAAGCATACGCAGCTAATCATCGATGCACAAGAAGGAAGAGGCCCAGATTTCTCACTTGATAGCGTTGAA
>NZ_JAZVJO010000178.1:0-3630 GCF_059453735.1 Peribacillus sp.
TGAATGGACTGTTCATAGGCATCTTGACCATCTTCCGCGATTCCAATTACCTCTATTTCTTCCCTAAGATTAAGCAGTGCTGATAACCCTTCCCGAATCAATGCTTGATCGTCTGCAATTAATACTCTAATCATGAGCCCCTCCTATTATCCAGCGTTTCTGATGTAACGGTAATTCAACGTCTATCTTGAATCCTCCTTGATGAGTGCTTTGAAAAAACACTGTCCCTCCATGTTCTTCAATTCGTTCCTTCATATTGATTAGACCAAAACCAGGCGTGACCTTACTAACTCCATATCCATTATCCTTTATCGTTAACGTAATTTTTTCTTGGGTACAAGAAAGTGCAACGAAGCAGAGCGTCGCATGTCCGTGCCGTTTTGCGTTAGTCAGTGTTTCTTGTATGATTCGAATAAGCGTCGGCTGCAGTGTATTTGGAATAACAGTTGGATCACCCGCCAGATCAAATGTCGTTTGAAGATCTGCTGACTTATAAAAGTCCTCAAATAATTTACGGATGGAAACGATAAATGTTTGTTGTGAGCCTTCATCACTGTGGATTGCTTTCACCGAAAAGCGTACTTCTTCCAATGCATCTCTTGCTAATACTCCGCAGATGTTCAATGCCACTTCTGCTTTTGGTTTATTTTGTTTCATTAGCTCGCGAGCAAGCTGCAATTGCACAAGCAGGGCAGTCATTTTATGTCCAACCGTGTCATGTATTTCACGTGCTATTCGATTTCGTTCCCGATCTACCGTTAACTGCTCCACTGTCTGAGCGTATTTTCGTAATTGCTGGTGCGCTTCCTCGAGCTCTTCATGAGATCGACTCAACTGCTCATATTGTAAAGTGACCACTTCACTAGCATCATATAATTTCCGTATTAAATCACCGACTACAGTTCCGAAAATAACAAAAGAAACACCTGTTAAATTATCAAACAAATCGACGTAACCGGTGCGAATGAAACACTCTAGCATGACAATTAACCATAAAAACAAGCTGCCCCATAACAAACGATGACGTATTTTTTTATCAAACCCAGAGAGGAACAGCGTGATTGCTGTCACTCCTACAAGAATAAAATATAATGTTGAAGAAGGAAAAAGGAATCCGTAAATGAAGCACAGCATGCCATCAATCAAAATAGTAGAAAGTTTGATTTTATTTTTATTGAAGTCATATAGAAAAAAATGATTGTACACAAAAATAGCCGTTATGATGAAAATGGTCTCTTTTAGCAGTATCTGATCAGGCGCCTTTACAAAATACATGAAGCTAATCAGGATATACATAACCACTCGAAGATGTATTAACCAATTCCCCAAACAACCACCCGCTTTCGTTTTTCTTTAATCATGCCGAAAGTAAAACTTAAATGGAAGCATTTTCTTTTCAGCGGGTACAAAAACAGACTAAACTCCGTACAAAAAAGAGCCCAAGTGAATGGACTCTTCTTTACATTACAGAGTGGTTGCCGCTACTTCTGAGAAAAATTCCTGATATAGGGCTTGAACTGCTTTCTTTTCATCTTTGGCTTTCACACCGAACATCATGCTCACTTCTGATGAACCTTGATTAATCATCTCAATGTTGACCTTTTCTTTAGCCAGTGCCTGAGAAGCTCTTGCTGTTGTTCCTACATTATGTCGCATACCTTCACCCACAACCATAATTAAAGCCAAATCATGCTGAACCTCTATTTCATCTGCATGAAGTTCCTCTTTAATTCTCTTAATAATGCGTGCTTCTGTTTCTCGATCAATTTGATATTCTCTTAGAATGATGGTTATATCATCAATACCTGACGGGATATGTTCATAGGAAACATAATTTTCTTCGAGAATTTGTAATAACTTTCTCCCAAAACCTATTTCACGGTTCATTAAATACTTACTAATATAAATACTACAGAACCCCTTGTCGCTTGCGATACCAATAACTGGCCCATTATTGTTTTTTCTTTCGTTAACAATCTTTGTCCCTTCAGATGCGGGATTATTTGTATTTTTGATTTGTACTGGAATACCCGCACGATAAGCTGGAATTAACGCTTCATCGTGAAAAACTGAAAACCCAGCATAAGAAAGTTCCCGCATTTCGCGGTACGTTAACTCCTTAATTTCCTTTGGATAGTTTACTACATTCGGGTTGACCGAATAGACGGCATCAACGTCCGTATAGTTTTCGTATAAATCTGCTTTTGTCCCATTAGCCAGAATTGAACCTGTTATATCCGAACCGCTTCGAGAAAATGTGAGCACCTCTTTGTCTGCTGTAAATCCAAAAAATCCAGGAAAAATTAGAATTTCCTTCTGATTACGAAGTTCGTAAAGACGTTCATACGATTCTGGCAGTACTTCGACATAACCATTTTCATCTGTAAGAATTAACCCTGCATCAAAAGGATTCACATATCGGGCAACGTATCCTTCTTTTGTGAAAAAGGCTGCTACAAGTTTAGCATTATTATCTTCGCCGCCTGCCTTCAATCCATCCAGATACCTCAGTGGATTTTTTTGGTCAGCATAGAGAAGCGAATAGAAGTTTTTACTAATCTCGGAAACAATGTCTTCATTTAGCTCTAGTTCTGAAGCAATCTCAGAGTAGCGGAGAATTACGGTTTCCAGTAAATCGGCTGCATCTTCTCCAGCCAGTTGATCCTCCCCGCAAGAAATTAATAAATCGGTGACTTTTATATCATCAGAATTTCGCTTCCCTGGAGCCGACACGACTACAATCCTTCGTTCAGAATCACTTGTGACGATATCTAATACCTTCTTCAGCTGTTCCCCCGAAGCCAGCGAACTACCGCCAAATTTCACAACTTTCATGAATCCATCCCCTATAAATTAAATATTCAGTAAAATAACTCCCCTTATTATCACTCTTTTGCTGTCAATAATCAAGAGATATTCTACCCTAAAAAAACAAATGTGCTTTTATCACGGAATAAGAATACAGGAATCTCAAGTATTGTCTTTCCTATTGTCTGCTTAAACTGCTTAGTGGTTGTTTTTATTGGCTGCTATCTTTATAAAGAGAGATTAAAGCTCTATCTATCAAATGGCAGGTGTCGCTATCGCCTTAATCGGCATCATCCTAACAAAGATATAAAAAAACAGGGATCCCCCCTGTTTTTTTACTATAAATTATTTGGTTAGGATCAAAATACCACCACAATGTGAAATCGGATAAAATTCACATGTACATACCCATTGTAACGATACAACGAGTTCATCGTATACAAAATAAAACTCCTCATCATCCCAATAGGTAATACTTTCTTTTCTGCACGCTTCTAGTTTCTCCCGAGTTTGAAAGGCAATGTCCCCGATAAAAATTTTCCCGTTATCCGTTATTAATGGCAGTAATTCTTCGATGAACATCAATTTTTCATCATCGTTTAAATGGTGTAATGCGTAGGTACTTATAATAAAATCATATTTCTTTTCTTTGATTTCTTTAGGTAAACCTTTTGAAAAATCACACTCCATTACATTTGCTTTTGGCATTTTGGCTTGAGCAATTTCAATCATTTTAGCAGAAAAGTCGAGACCGTCATTACTATGCCCATTGTCATATAGCCGGTGACTTAAAATCGCGGTTCCTATACCAATATCTAACAC
>NZ_JAZVJO010000179.1:0-2647 GCF_059453735.1 Peribacillus sp.
ATGACCATATCAATTGATATGATCATTTTAAAATCATTTTATTATTTACATATTAAAAAATTCTATTGCATTTTTACCACAAATTCTTCTTACTAAATTCTTAAGATAATTCATGTCTGCAGGATATTCTCCATTCTCCACCCAAGAGCCAATCTTATTGCAAAGTATTCTTCGATAATACTCATGACGTGGGAATGATAAAAAGCTTCTCGAATCAGTCAGCATTCCTACTGATGTAGCAATAAGACCTGCATCAGAAAAACTCTCTATCTGTCTTTCAATTCCATTTTTATGATCGCAGAACCACCAGGCAGCGCCGAGCTGTACCTTTCCTTTTATGCCATTCTCGTTGCTGCAGAAATTACCTGCCATTGCTGCAAGCATTTCAGTATCCTTGGGATTAAGGCAATAGAGAATCGTCTTTGGAAGCTCTCCCTGTAAATCCATTTTGCTAAGTAAAGCAGAAAGCTGTGGCGCATAATTAAAATCATTTAAAGAGTCAAATCCGGCATCTACACCAATACGCTTGTAAAAACGTTCAGAATTATTTCTGATTGCACCGATGTGAAGCTGCATAACAATACCATTTTTGTTATACATTCTTCCAAGCTCTGTTAACATGTAACCTCTGAATTTTCCAGCTTCTTCCTCTGTAAGTTCCCTTCCGCTAAGTTTTGCCTTAAATAGCTCATTTACCTCAGCGTGATTTGTAGGAATATAGAATGCGCTTTCAAGGCTATGGTCTGATACCCTGCAACCGTTTTTAATAAAGAACTCAAGTCTATTCTCTAAAGCTTTAAGAAGTGAATCAACATCTATAATATCTGTTTTAGAAACATCTGATAATCTCTTAATATATTCCTTATACTCAGGCTTTTCTATACCGATAGCTTTTTCTGGTCTAAAGCTTGGTAAAACCTTTATTTCGAAATTGTCTTCTCTAATTTTCTGATGCCATTCTAATGAATCAGCAGGATCATCAGTTGTGCATAGAACAGACACATTTTGAAGTTTTAAAAGATTACGCACTGAATACTCTTTTTGCTTCAATTTTGCATTACATTCATCCCAAATTTCCTTTGCGGTATCTGGGGTTAAAGGGGTTGTAATGCCAAAATATCTCTGAAGCTCAAGGTGTGTCCAGTGATATAGAGGATTACCAATAAGATTCTGCACTGTGTCTGCCCATGCCATAAATTTATCAAAAGGAGCCCCATCTCCTGTGATAAGCTCTTCTGACACACCGTTTGCTCGCATGGCGCGCCATTTATAATGGTCACCACCAAGCCAAACCTCTGCCATGTTATCAAAGCATTTATCCTCATATATCTCCTGAGGATTCAAGTGATTGTGAAAATCAATAATAGCTTCCTCACTTGCGACTTCAAACAACTCTCTGGCTGTGTCACTATTTAAAAGAAAATTTTCATCCATAAACTTTTTCATTTTTATACCCCACTATAAGCTGAGAATCCGCCATCAATAGGAATAACAACACCTGTTACAAAGCTTGCCATCTTCTCATTTAAAAGATAAAGAAGTGTTCCATTAAGTTCCTCTGCCTCACCAAAGCGTCCCATTGGAGTAGCAGCAAGAATTTTCTCTGTACGCTCTGTTGGAGTACCATCTGCATTAAATAATAAATCCTTGTTCTGAGCTGTAACGAAAAAGCCTGGTGCGATGGCATTTACTCTGATACCTTCCTTTGAGAAATGCACTGCAAGCCACTGAGTAAAGTTGCTGATTGCAGCCTTTGCTCCAGAATATGCAGGAATTTTTGTAAGTGGCGTATATGCATTCATTGATGAAATGTTGATAATAGAACAATTCTTTTTACCAATCATATCCTTTGCGAAAACCTGAGTTGGAAGAAGTGTTCCAATAAAGTTTAAGTTGAATACAAACTCTACACCACTCTGATCTAAATCAAAGAAGCTAACTGTATCATTATCAAGCTCGTCTCCTGCGAAGAAATATTCCTTGTCAGTGTTTGCTCTCTTATTATTTCCACCAGCACCATTTAAAAGGATGTCACATGGACCAAGATCTGAAAGTACCTGCTCATGTACTGCCTTAAGGCTTTCCTTGTCGAGAACATTTGTCTTATATCCCTTTGCCACACCACCAGCAGCATTTATTTCATCTGCAAATTTGCAAGCCATCTCCTCATTCAAATCAAGAAGTGCAACCTTTGCTCCAGCAGCTGCAAGAGTTTTTGCAAACATACTGCAAAGGACTCCGCCTGCTCCTGTTACTACTGCAACCTTATTCTTTAAATCAATATCATAGTTTCCCATTTTATATTTCCTCCAATTATAATTATTTTCTCTTATCTGCTTTCTCAATGGCTTCCCATAAACCATTGATATATGTGGCACCAAGTGCTCTATCATAAAGACCATATCCTGGCATTGCCTTCTCACTCCAAATCATACGTCCGTGATCTGGTCTGATTGGTCCTGTAAATCCAATATCATAAAGAGCCTTTACGATTTCATACATATCAAAGCTTCCATCTGAAGAAAGATGTGCTGCCTCCTCGAAATCAGTAGGTGTGTTGAATTTAAGATTTCTAACATGTGCGAAATGAATTCTTCCCTTGAGGCTTCTAATCATATCTGGTAAATCATTCTCAAGATTTGTTCCA
>NZ_JAZVJO010000180.1:0-6637 GCF_059453735.1 Peribacillus sp.
GAAATAGCCATAGAGGAAGGCGCAACGATGATCCGCATAGGAACCGCATTAGTTGGCGAAGATTCTTAAGGAGGAAAAGATATGACGATTGTATCGAAGTTTAAATCATTCTTTGCGCTGGATGACGAATATGAATATGAAATGAAAGAAGAAAACATGAAAGAAGAACCGTTTGAACCTAAGGTAGTCAAGGGTTCTAAGCAGAATCAAAACACGCATTCATCAAATCAGAATATCGTAAGTTTGCAAAGTGTGCAGAAATCTTCTAAAGTAGTATTATTGGAACCACGTGCATACTCCGAAGCGCAGGAGGTCTCTGACAATTTGAAAAGCCATCGGGCTGTTGTAGTTAATTTGCAGCGTATTCAGCATGATCAAGCTAAACGAATTGTCGATTTTCTAAGCGGAACAGTTTATGCTATTGGTGGGGATATCCAAAAAATAGGTACAGATATTTTCTTATGTACTCCCCCTAATGTAGATGTTTCCGGTAATATTACTGGTTTTACTGTTGAAGAGGAGTACGAAGAATCGAGGTGGTAAAACTAAATGTTGTTAGTATTAAGTATCATTGCATCTGTAATTGAAATCTATTCCTTTGCATTAATTATCTACATCTTAATGTCTTGGTTTCCAAATGCCCGTGAAACGGCAATCGGACGTTTTTTAGCAACAATTTGTGAACCTTACTTAGCACCTTTCAGTAAGTTCGTTCCGCCAATCGGGATGCTTGATTTGTCTCCGCTTGTCGCGCTGATTGTACTGAATTTGGCGGGAAGCGGTCTAGCTCAGCTTGGTCACTGGATTGTCTAACAGGCGCTAATTTGTAGTCTGGCCTAAGATCTATATCTTTGAACGTAACCCAATTTTTGCATTTGGAGTATGTTTGGTAAAGGAAGTTAGATACTTCAGGCTGGGCTTTTTTAATAGTTAATCATAGTTAAAAGAATTGCTTAAGGAGCAGATGATGTCTATTTACCAGCACTTCAGACCAGAGGAAAAGGAATTTATTGATCAAGCCTCAGGGATGGTCGAGCAGGTGAAAGGAACCTACGCGCCAAAGCTGATGGGTTTTCTCGATCCTAGGGAACAATTTATTCTTAGCTCCATAGTTGGAAAAGATTCCGAGGTTATGTTGGCTTTCTTTGGGGGTGGTGACGGAGTAGAGCGGAAACGAGCATTACTTTATCCAGACTATTATTCTCCGGAAGAAGCCGATTATCAAATCGCTTTATATAAAATTAGGTATCCAAAAAAATTCCTAACCCTTGAGCATAGGCAAATTCTTGGGACATTAATGTCACTCGGAATCCAACGGGAAAAATTCGGCGATATCCTGATTAACGACGAAAGTATTCAATTCGTCGCAGCAAAAGAAATTGATTCATATCTTGCTGTAAACCTTGAAAAAATCGGAAATTCCTCAGTAACCATCGAACCACTCCCTCTCACCTCTATCTTGGTTCCCAAAGAACAATGGCAGGAAGAGACCCATACGGTGAGTTCTCTTAGGCTTGACGCTGTCCTTTCCACGGGATTAAACCAGTCTCGGCAAAAGGTACAGACGTTAATTAAAGCCGGCAAGGTGAAAGTTAATTTTAGAGTCACTGAGAATGTTTCTGCTGAATGCAGAGAAAGTGACGTACTTTCGGTAAGAGGGTTTGGCCGTGTGAAAATTATCTCCATTGATGGTAAAACGAAGAAAGATAAATATAGAATGACACTTGGAATGAAGAAATAAGCAGATTTGTGATAAAATAAGAAGGAATAACGTGCTTCCTGTCGAAAGGTAGTATAGTATAATATTAAATAGACTAGAATTTTGTTCTGGAGGTGCCTTATGCCCTTAACCCCGATAGATATACATAATAAGGAATTTAATAAAGGATTCCGCGGGTATGACGAGGATGAAGTAAACGAATTTCTCGATCAGATAATCAAGGATTATGAAATTATTCTTAGAGAAAAGAAAGAGCTCGAAGAAAAATTAAACGAAGTGTACGATCGCTTGGGGCATTTTACGAATATCGAGGGAACACTCAATAAATCGATTATTATTGCCCAAGAAGCAGCAGAAGAAGTTAAACGTAACGCCCAAAAAGAATCGAAATTAATTATTAAAGAAGCAGAAAAAAATGCAGATCGAATTGTTAATGAATCATTAAGTAAATCAAGAAAAATTTCGAATGAAATTGAAGAGCTGAAAAAACAGTCCAAAGTGTTCCGTACACGATTTAAAATGCTTGTTGAAGCACAGCTGGATTTATTGGATAGTGATGATTGGGACCATTTGATGGAATATCAAATCGACGCCGCCGACAGCTTTAGAGATGAAGAATAAAGAGTAGTTTCTCTTTTAACTGCTATTTTTTTCAGGTCCCTCTTGACTGACGGCTGAGGATTCGCTATACTTTTTTCACAATAACAACTAATAATCAGCGAAGATAGGGAAAGAATTTCTTTCACGACTTATATCAGCGAGCCGGAGATGGTGCAAGTCCGGCATAAGCAGAAGAAATTGGATCACCCTGGAGCTCTGAATTGAACCTGCTTTTATGGCAGAAGTAAATAAAGCGTCTTATTCACGTTACGAATGCTTGAGAGGACCAAAGCACATGTGCTTAGTCTAGCCAGGGTGGTACCGCGGGAAAAGGCTTTCTCGTCCCTTTTTTATAGGGATGAGAAAGCCTTTTTTTGATGTTTCAAGCTGTATAAATCAATGGTTAAATTTAGAACGGAGGAAAAAAGATGGAATACAAAGATACATTACTAATGCCGAAAACAGAATTCCCAATGCGGGGTAATCTGCCTAATAGAGAGCCAGCTATTCAAGCTAAATGGGCAGAAGAAGATATCTATCAGAAGGTACAAAAACATACAGAAGGACGTCCACTGTTCATTCTGCATGATGGTCCTCCATACGCGAATGGAGATATCCATATGGGCCACGCGTTAAATAAGGTCCTAAAGGACTTTATTGTCCGTTACAAATCTATGAGCGGCTTCCAAGCACCTTACGTACCAGGCTGGGATACACATGGTTTGCCGATTGAAACAGCCTTGACGAAAAAAGGGGTAAAGCGGAAAGAAATGAGCATTGCTGAATTCCGTAAATTGTGTGAAGAGTATGCGCTTGAGCAAGTGGATAGTCAGCGTGAACAATTTAAACGTCTAGGTGTGCGGGCCGATTGGGATAATCCATATATCACGTTGAAGCCTGAATACGAAGCACAACAAATTAAAGTCTTCGGCGAAATGGCGAAAAAAGGGTACATCTACAAAGGGCGTAAACCAGTTTATTGGTCTCCTTCAAGTGAATCAGCACTAGCAGAAGCGGAAATTGAGTACCAAGATATCAAATCACCTTCTATTTATGTTGCTTTTGAAGTAATCGATGGTAAAGGTGTAATTGACGAAGGCGTTAAAATCGTGATCTGGACAACAACTCCATGGACGATTCCAGCTAACCTGGGAATTTCGTTGAATCCTGACTTAAATTACGTTGTCGTTGCTGTGGGAGAGGATAAATTCCTTGTGGCAGAAGCTCTTCTTGAAAAAGCAGCGGAAGCAATCGGTTGGGAAAATCCTGAAATCGTAAAAACAGTCAAAGGATCAGAACTTGATCGTGCAACAGCTAAGCATCCTTTATACGAGCGTGAATCATTAGTTATGCTGGGTGACCATGTTACAACAGAAGCTGGAACTGGCTGTGTTCATACTGCTCCAGGACACGGGGAAGATGACTTTATCATCGGTCAAAAGTATGGCTTAGATGTATTATGTCCAGTTGATGAAAAAGGCGTGATGACAGAAGAAGCTGGCGAGTTTGCTGGATTGTTCTATGATAAAGCAAATAAAGCAATTACCGATAAATTAAAAGAAGCGGGCGCGTTATTGAATTTATCATTCTTTACACACTCATATCCACACGATTGGCGTACGAAAAAACCAACCATTTTCCGTGCAACAGCACAGTGGTTTGCATCGATTAAAGATTTCCGCGGCGAGCTGTTAAAAGCTGTTGAAGATACAAAATGGGTGCCGGCATGGGGAGAGACACGTCTTCATAATATGGTTCGTGACCGTGGAGATTGGTGTATTTCTCGTCAACGTGCGTGGGGAGTTCCAATTCCAGTGTTCTACGCTGAAAATGGCGATCCGATTATCTCTGATGAAACAATTGACCATGTATCAAACCTTTTCCGTGAACATGGATCAAATATTTGGTTCGAGCGTGAAGCAAAAGAATTATTACCAGAAGGCTTTGTACATGAGAACAGCCCGAATGGCCTTTTCACTAAAGAGACAGATATCATGGATGTTTGGTTCGATTCAGGCTCATCTCACCAAGCAGTACTAGAAGAACGCAGTGACTTACAACGTCCAGCTGATTTATATCTTGAAGGAAGTGATCAGTATCGCGGCTGGTTTAACTCTTCACTTTCTACAGGTGTTGCTGTTACTGGAAAAGCACCGTACAAAGGGGTTCTAAGCCATGGTTTTGCACTGGATGGTGAAGGACGCAAAATGAGTAAATCAATTGGAAATGTCGTTATTCCAGCAAAAGTAATGAATCAATTAGGAGCAGATATCTTACGTCTATGGGTTGCTTCTGTCGATTATCAGGCAGATGTCCGAGTATCTGATCCGATTCTGAAGCAGGTTGCCGATGTATACCGTAAAATTCGTAATACTTTTAGATTCCTCTTGGGTAACTTGGATGGCTTTAATCCAGAAAATGATAAAGTTTCTTACGATGATCTTAAAGAAGTCGACCAATTCATGCTCATAAAATTAAATAAGCTGGTTAAGCAAGCGAAGACATCTTATGATCATTATGAATTCGCCAATATTTATCAGCAAATTAATAATTTCTGTACGCTGGATTTGAGTTCATTCTACCTTGACTATGCGAAAGACATCCTATACTGTGAGACACCAAATGGTACTGAACGCAGAGGTGTTCAAACGGTTCTTTATGAAACCGTCCTTAGTCTTACTAAACTGGTTGCGCCAATTCTTCCTCATACAGCTGATGAAGTGTGGGAGTTCATTCCAGGTAATCACGAGGAAAACGTTCAGTTAACTCTAATGCCTGAAGAGCGTGAAATTGTGAATGCTATGGAAATTGAAGCGAAATGGAATGCGTTTATGGACCTTCGTAATGATGTCTTGAAAGCTCTTGAATTCGCTCGTAATCAAAAAATCATTGGAAAATCATTAAATGCGAAGATTACAGTATATGTCGATGCAGAGACCAAAACACTGCTTGACAGTATTCAAGAGAGCCCTGAACAATTATTCATCGTTTCGAAATTTGAAATTGGCGGCACAATTTCTGAAGCCCCAGAAGAAGCACTGAAACTAGAGGAAATTGCGATTCTAGTTACAAAAGCACATGGAGAGACATGTGAACGCTGCTGGAATGTTTCTGAAACAGTAGGTAAGGACGAAAAACATCCAACTCTATGTACTCGATGTGCACAGGTTGTAGAAGAAACATTTGCAAACTAAAATAGGTGGTAGAAGTGGGAGCTGGTGATAGTCCAGCTCCCATTTTATATGTATAACAAGCCTAATGAGGATTGTCCGTTTTTTTGAAAAAGTATGAACTTCATTAGGCAATTATTGCGTATTATGCTACAATTCAAAAGAAACGAATGTGCTAGTTTGGGGGTTTCTAGTGTGATATATTATATCATTGCCTTAATTGTCATCGGTTTTGACCAACTGACAAAGTGGCTGATTGTTAACAATATGGAATATGGAGACAGCATTACTGTCATTGAAAATTTATTTTATATAACGTCACATCGAAACACAGGTGCTGCCTGGGGAATTCTTGAGGGCCAATTTTGGTTCTTCTATCTTGTCACGTTAGTTGTGATCATCGGTTTGGTCTACTATATTCAAACAATGGCGAAGAAAAGCGGTATTCTAGCTATTGGTTTGTGTTTAATGTTAGGCGGAGCCATTGGGAACTTTATCGACAGGGTGATTCATCAAGAAGTGGTAGACTTTATTCACATCTATATTTTTGACTACAGTTTCCCAATTTTCAACATCGCAGATTCCGCCCTTTGCATCGGGGTAGCCTTATTGGTTATCTTCATGCTTTTTGAGGAAAAAATCACTAAGGAGAAATTAAATGGATAATTATACGTACAGCATAGATGAAACACATAAAGGTGAACGGATTGATAAAGTCATATCGTTGTTAAACGATGAATGGTCACGCAGTCAAGTGCAAATATTTATAAAAGAGGGCGCGGTTCTAGTTAATGGATCGAAGGTTAAAACGAATTACAAGGCATCACCTGGTGATGAAATTGTGGTAATTGTTCCTGAGTTGACAGAACTTGATGTGGTTCCTGAAGAAATGAACCTTGAGATTTATTATGAAGATGCTGATGTATTAGTCGTGAATAAACCAAGAGGCATGGTCGTTCACCCTGCACCAGGTCATCCGACTGGAACGCTTGTGAATGGTTTAATGGCTCATTGCAAGGATTTATCTGGGATTAATGGCGTTATGCGCCCTGGTATTGTACACCGTATTGATAAGGATACCTCAGGTCTATTGATGGTGGCTAAAAATGATATGGCACATGAAAGTCTTGTTCAACAGCTGGTTGAT
>NZ_JAZVJO010000181.1:0-1621 GCF_059453735.1 Peribacillus sp.
TCACCCCTGCCATACATCATTGGCTTATCAATAAACAGCGGAAGCATGTCTTTGTTATGCCTGATCCTGTAGTTGGGATAATCAGTCCACAGTGCCTCGTAATCATCCATAACTGATTCGTCAAAGTAATCCGGAACACCTGACGTGTGATTCAAAAGCTGCCTTACTGTAACGCATGGATCGATGCTTTTCAGATCAAAATCCAGGATCTTGCCGATAGTATCTTCGAGATCCAGTTCTCCAGCTTCGATCAGCTGAAGGATTCCCACGGCAACAAAAGTCTTGCCCATGGATGCAGTTGCAAATCTTGTTCCAAATGTATTTGGGATCTCATTTGCCAGGTCTGCAAAACCACCGCTGTAATTCAACAACACTTCGTTGTTTTTAACTATATATGCATTCCCTCTGAAGTCTTTATCCATAGATCCTCCGGTTCACTCTAAATAAATGGCTCAAATCGTACTCTTTCATCCTCGAAAAAAGTGCGAAAAAACGTCCTTGCAACTCGCAAAGCACAAAATCGTACTTTTTTAGCTCTCAAAATAGTATGATTGCACACATATCCCAGCCATGACCTGCTTAGTTGCCTTATCTGTTTATATTATCATCTATCGTCATTTCAAATATCTGCCAAATAGCACATTCAGCCGTTCTTCATTAATTGGGTTATCGCCACGCCAGTATTCAAGTGGGGGCATAACGTCCGATCGCTCACTTCCCTTAAAGGGAGTTTTAATCTCGCAACGTTCCTTAAATGAAGTAAAACCATCATAAAGTGGCTTAAGATAATCGTTGGGCATTACACCTAATTCGGCAAGTGTCATAAGCTGGCCTCTGAAACGATACTTCTCGTAACCTGGTATGATCTTGCTCTTCTTGACCCGTTCTTCCAATTTGCCCGGTGTCTCGCCTTTTTGAGCAGCCCTTATAAGCGAGATGAGCTCTCTGAAGATCCGGATGTCCTCTTCTGTAGGAACGCAAGGCGGGAGTTTAGCAAACTCCTGCAATTCAACAAGGTATTTGCCCCAGCCTTCTGTCCAGGAATATCCCCAGTATTTTCGAAAAATCTCATATCCTTTCTGCACCCACTCCTGTTTATGCACACAGCAAAAATAGCAATGATCATAACCGGGAACCTCAACGAAATCGTGTTCCGGCACTGCTCTGGCGAATAAGAAACTGAGAATTGCCTGTCTTCCACGGGGGAAACTGGAAAAACCGCATATATACGCTGCTATCAAATTGTCAATCGTCAGATTCGGATGTTCCAAAAGCTTCTTATATGCATGAATACATTCATCGTGAGTATAACCTGTGACTTCATTTACCGGATAACCTGATGAGAGAAGGTACTCATTTTCTTTATCATTTAATATCGAAAGGGAATAGTTTGTTGTTTTTGTGTCACAATCGAATTTGTCACCGGTATTTACCGGTTGATTGTATCCGTTTTCGTCTTTCACATAACGCTTCTTGCAATAGACCTTTTTTAGGATTTTAAATAATTTATCGTCCATGTTTGATTTATCTTTCTAGTCGTACTTGCTGATGTTTTTCTTCACTAAGGGATCTCTTCTTCAGGTAAGGTGATTATACCATTCGGACTTAAGCAGTCTGTATT
>NZ_JAZVJO010000182.1:0-7037 GCF_059453735.1 Peribacillus sp.
AATAATGAACGTGAACTAGAAATATTTGAAGCGATTTTTAAAATGGTCTGATTTAGCTATTAAAAGAGGCAGGGAGAAAAGGGAAAACCAGTAATAGTAGCTTTCTATTTAGAATTTAGATATGTTAGAATGTTACTATAATTCAAAAAAAGTGAGAAGGGGGACAGCTTTCTTATTCGTACTGACTGAGCGTTCGCTCTACAACGCTTTATCACTTCGTATAGAGATAAGAAAGCGATTACATGAATATTGATAAGGTTAAAGACCTTTCCTTTCCTAAATCCGATTATGAACAATGGCGGTCAGCAGCTGAGGCTGCTTTACGGGGGAAAACAATAGATAAACTTAAAACACCCACTTATGAGGGAATCACCTTAAATCCGCTTTATACGGAGAATGACGTCTCCCTTACTGACACAGAAAATCCCGGTGAGTTTCCCTATACGAGAGGCATCTATACCAATAGTTATCATGACGAGCCGTGGGCAGTCAGCCAACCTGTTGGAGGTGCTGATTGCAGGGAAGCCAATGAAAAAATGAAATTGGCTCTCTTACGTGGTCAAAATGCTATTGTTTTCCCTGCGGACTTACTTGTAAACGGTGAGCTTACAGAATTACTTGATGGGCTTCCGCTTGATCAGCTGCCATTGTACATCGATGCCAGAGGATTACAAAAAAACTTACTGCCACAGTTAGGAAAGCTGACCAGTTCGATTACTGGGGTGTTAGCAGAAGATCCAGTTGCGGAATGGTGTGTTGATGGTTATATTCCTAGAAAACCAGAACTCTTTTTTAAAGACTGGTTCCATACATTGCGAGAGATGGAGAGCCATGCTCCGCAAGTTAAAAGTATCCTGATAAAGTCAGTGACCTATCATAATGCCGGAGCTTCAGCTATTCAAGAACTAGCGTACGCTCTTGCAACAGCTGCATTATATATCGAAGAAGGGCAAAAAAATGGTTTTACGGTAGAAGATCTTACAAATAAAATGATATTTTCGTTCGCAGTGGATTCAGATTATTTTATGAATATTTCTAAATTGCGGGCAGCTCGACGTCTATGGGCTCAATTTGCCGAAGCTTATCATGTAGATGCTGAGCATTTTAAAATGGTTATTCATGCTGTCACGTCAGAACGTTCAGAAACGCTTTATGACGAGCATGTGAATATTCTCCGCACAGCGAATCAAGCTTTTGCCTCGGTCATTGGCGGTATTCAATACTTGGAGGTTCATCCATTTAATCATGCGTCTTCTATAGAGAATCAGGCGGCTGACAGAATTGCGCGAAATATTCATCTCATTTTAAAAGAAGAAACACATATTACTGAAGTGGCAGACCCCGCAGGCGGCTCTTGGTATGTGGAACAACTTACTGATGAAATAGCTGTAAAAGCGTGGGAGAAATTCTTTGATATACATACTTCAGGAGGAATCCTTCCTTTACTTCAAGAAGGAAAAATTCAAGACGAAATAAGGGATGTCTTCGAAAAGAGAAAACATGATTTAGCATCGCGGAAGGTAAGTATTATTGGGACAAACGTCTACCCTAATCCTGCTGATTTAGGGTCAGACAGATCAGCGGTAAAAGAAATAACTAGTTATTATACATTAATGGATCCACAGTCTATTCCAGCGATTAAGCCAAAAAGGCTCGCAGAACCATTCGAAGAGTTAAGGAAGCGCAGTGCGGCACATCGTAAAGTAAGCGGTGAAGCGCCTAAGATTGGTCTGCTTACAATTGGAGAACTTAAGAATTATAAACCGCGTGCTGATTTTATGAAGGCGTTGGCAGCAGCGGGAGGGATTAAGGTTGTCGAAGGTTCCTGTTTAGAAGCAATTGATTTTATCAAAAAAACCAGCGTACATACGCTCTGTCTATGTGGAAGTGATGAAGATTACAAGGCACAGGTGGTAAAAGACATCAAGAAGGAACTGCCGCAGGTTCGATTGTATCTGGCAGGGAAACAAAAAGAAGAAGTCGAGGCCGAGTTTAAAGATGCAGGAATCCAAGAGGTTATTCATAGTAAAACCAATGCCGTCGATCTGTTGACGGAATGGCATAAACAGTTGGGGGTGAAGGCATGAGGCAGCCGGATTTTACAAAAGTTAAGCCTACTAAAAAGTCAAACCAAGAATCAATTCAAAGTAAGAATGTAAACCAAATGGTTCAGGATTCAATAGAAGATTTACTTTTTGAGAGTAATGAACAAATCATGATTAAGTCTCTCTATACGAAGAAGGATCGTGAAAACCTAGAACATATGGATAGTGTTCCGGGTATTGCTCCTTTTACACGAGGACCTTATCCTTCCATGTATGTCAATCGACCATGGACGGTCAGACAATATGCTGGGTTCTCCACTGCTGAAGAATCGAATGCTTTTTATCGACGGAATTTAGCGATGGGTCAAAAAGGGCTTTCTGTTGCTTTCGATCTTCCAACGCACCGTGGTTACGATTCTGATCATCCGCGTGTAACCGGTGATGTGGGTAAGGCAGGTGTGGCTATTGATTCGATTTTGGACATGAAGCGCTTATTCGATGGCATTCCACTGGATCAAATGTCGGTGTCTATGACGATGAACGGAGCAGTACTGCCCATCATGGCTTTCTATATAGTGACAGCTGAGGAACAAGGGGTCACTCAAGATAAGCTTTCAGGTACCATCCAAAATGATATTTTAAAAGAATATATGGTTCGTAATTCATATATTTATCCTCCGGAAATGTCTATGAAGATTATTGCTGATATTTTTGAATATACCTCCACGTATATGCCGAAATTCAATAGCATCAGCATATCCGGCTATCACATGCAGGAAGCTGGAGCTCCAGCAGATATCGAACTTGCTTATACACTTGCGGATGGACTTGAATATGTTCGTACGGGACTCGAAGCTGGCATCGATATCGATAAATTTGCACCGCGGTTATCTTTTTTCTGGGGAATTGGAATGAACTATTTCATGGAAATTGCTAAAATGAGGGCGGGACGGTTTATTTGGGCAAAATTGATGAAACAATTTACACCAAAAAGTCCAAAAGCCATGGCACTCCGCACCCATTCACAAACTTCTGGATGGAGTTTATCAGAGCAAGATCCATTTAACAACGTGGTCCGGACTTTGCTCGAAGCACATGCAGCAGCGCTCGGACATACTCAGTCCCTTCATACAAACGCTTTAGATGAAGCCATAGCATTGCCGACAGATTTCTCCGCACGAATTGCAAGAAATACGCAGCTGTATCTTCAAGAAGAAACAGGGATTACGAAAGTGATTGATCCGTGGGCAGGCTCCTATTATGTTGAATCATTAACGAAAGCCTTAATTGATCGTGCCTGGGAGCATATTGAAGAAATTGAAAACCTAGGTGGCATGGCAAGAGCCATTGAAACGGGTCTTCCGAAGATGAGGATTGAGGAAGCAGCGGCTAAACGACAGGCCAAAATTGATTCTCAGGAAGAAACGATTGTCGGGGTCAATAAATACCGCCTTGAAATAGAGGATCCAATCGATATACTGGAAATAGACAATACCGCTGTTCGGGAAAGTCAGCTGCAAAAGCTTCGTGAACTAAAAGAAATGCGTGACGATGCAGCGGTCAAAAAAGCTCTTAAAGCACTTGAACAAGGTGCTGCAACAGGGGTTGGAAATCTTCTGGAACTAGCAGTACAGGCTGCTCGGGCACGTGCAACGCTTGGAGAGATTTCTGATGTGATTGAAAAAACTGCAGGCAGACATAAAGCTGTTATTGGATCAATAAGCGGTGTGTATAGTTCGTCCTATTCCAATGATAGCGATATAGATGAAGTAATTGCTATGACAGAAGAATTCCTAGCACAAGAAGGCAGAAGACCGAGAATTTTAATGGCGAAAATGGGCCAAGATGGTCATGACCGCGGGGCGAAAGTGGTGGCTACCGCATTTGCTGATTTAGGATATGACGTCGATATAGGTCCGCTGTTTCAAACAGCAGAAGAAACGGCACTTCAAGCGGTTGAAAATGACGTTCATGCGATCGGGATGAGTTCTCTCGCAGCAGGACATAAAACGCTGCTTCCACAGTTGACAGCAGAATTAAAGAAACTAGGCAGAGAGGATATTGTCGTCATTGTCGGCGGAGTGATTCCTGCTCAAGATTATGAGTTCCTGCTTCAAAATGGTGCATCGGCTATATTCGGACCAGGAACCGTGATTCCTGAGAGTGCTAAAAGGGTACTTCATGAAATATACCGCCGTCTTGGATATGAGGAAGTGACTGAATAATGAGCGGCAAAAAGCCGGAATGGGCAGAAGAAAACGAGGATGGATTTGCTTCCTCTGTGCAGGAGGGTATTAAGCGTTCCGCCAGCTCAGAAACCAAGATACGTAAATTCGTTAAGAAACAAGATCGTCCACAAGATATCGAAGAACTAAAGGAGGGCATTCTTCTCGGCGAACGGGCTAGGCTTGCACGAGCTATCACGCTGATTGAAAGCAATGCACCCCAGCATTTTGAATATGCCCAAAGTCTGCTTCAATCCATCATGACGCATACCGGTAAATCGGTTAGAATTGGAATTTCTGGTGTTCCTGGGGCAGGGAAAAGTACGTTTATAGAGGCATTTGGCACCTATCTTTGTCAGGCCGGACATAAAGTTGCTGTGCTCGCAGTTGATCCCAGTTCTTCCATCAATGGCGGAAGTATTCTTGGACATAAAACAAGGATGGAAGAGTTAGCGCGAAATCCACTGGCGTTTATTCGTCCTTCTCCGTCAGAAGGCACGCTTGGCGGTGTCCATCGTAAGACACGAGAAACGATGCTTTTATGTGAAGCCGCGGGTTTTGATGTGATTCTTGTAGAAACCGTTGGTGTCGGGCAGAGTGAAGCCATTGTCCGTGGAATGGTTGACTTTTTTCTCTTACTGGCTTTAACCGGAGCAGGGGATGAACTGCAAGGGATGAAAAAGGGGATTCTTGAACTGGTTGATGTAATTGTTGTTAATAAAGCGGATGGTTCGAACAAAACAGCTGCATTGAGAACGAAATCTGAGTATAGCCGCATTCTCCATTTTCTTAAGTCACCAACAAAAGGCTGGCAAGCGAAGTCATTGACTTGTTCATCATTAAATGGTGAGGGAATACCTGCCCTATGGGATGTCATTGGTGAATTCACTGGATTAACGAAGCAATCAGGTGTGTTTGAAGAACGTCGGAGGATGCAAGCAAAGGAATGGCTGTATTCACTTGTTAATGAGCAGCTTCAAACGCTCTTCTTTCAAAATGAACGTATAAAACGCATGCTTCCCCAATTAGAAAATGAAGTCATTGCCGGTAAAAAAACCGTGACACAGGCTGTTCATGAGGCCTTTACAAATTTTTATAAAAACGATGGATCATAATATAAAAAGAGGATAGCAGAAACTTCTGCTATCCATTGTGAGTATATAATTTAGGGGTATTTTTGTTCTACCCGCTGCCAACTATTCTAAACCTATTTTTTTCACTTATTTTTGTGGATAGGTAAAAAGATTGATTGAAAGGAAACATCTTGATATGATGTTATGGAACATAGAAGAAGGATGGAAGGAGCACGCACATGAATATGGATTTTAATTTTTTAATGAATGATGTGGTCAAAAATGCCCGTGAGGAAATCAAAACGGCTGGATATACAGAGCTTACAACACCTGAAGATGTTGATTCAGCATTTGCTCAAAAAGGTACAACACTTGTCATGATTAATTCTGTATGCGGATGTGCTGGAGGAATTGCAAGACCTGCAGCTGCACATTCGATTCATTATGATAAACGTCCAGATCATCTTGTCACCGTTTTTGCCGGACAAGATAAAGAAGCTACTGAAAAGGCTCGTGATTATTTTGAAGGATATCCGCCTTCATCTCCATCATTCGCACTTTTAAAAGATGGTCAGTTTTTAACTATGGTAGAGCGCCACGAAATTGAAGGTCATGATCCAATGTCAGTAGTGAATAAACTTCAAACTTATTTTGAACAATATTGTGAAGAAATTTAAGCCTGGTACACCGGGCTTTTTTTTTTGCTTTTTTTATACATAGGTGGTTCCTATAAGTATATTATGTATATCTAAAATATACCAAAAAGCTGTTAAACTCAGTAATCAGTACGATTTATTTCTACTTTATCACTTTTATTTATAAATAATATTGAATAAATATAGAAATATGTTAAAATAATTTTAGCGAATGGATAGGACAAAAATATCTTGAAAATAATAATGATATTGATTTAATAATTTTTTTAAATGGAGGAAAACAACATGAAATTGAAGAGAAGATTCGGCCTTGTGTTTACTTCTGTTATCTTAGCAGGAGTACTTACAGCATGTGGAACATCTGATAAGGATGAATCATCAACTGGCAGCGGCAGTGATACAGATGAGAACGTATTGATTATGGGAACTTCAGCGGATTACCCGCCATTCGAATTTGTTGAAACAGCTACAGGAGAAGAAATTAAGGGATTTGATGTAGATCTAGCGAAAGCCATTGGGAAAAAGCTAGGCTATGAAGTAAAACCGAAGGATATTGATTTTAACGGCTTAATTCCAGCACTAGAAAATGGACAAGCAGATTTAGTGCTAGCAGGAATGACACCGACTCCGGAACGACTAAAAACAGTTGACTTTAGTGATACGTACTATACGTCTAGAAACATGCTTATTACAAAAAAAGGCAGTGATATAAAAACAACCGCTGACCTTGAAGGCAAAACAGTAGGTGTACAATTAGCTTCTATTCAAGAAGGACTAGTTACAGACTTAGTGAAAAAAGAAAAGGTAGATATTAAAGTTGAAAAGCTAAATCGGATTCCTGAAATTGTACAGCAAGTCATTTCTGGCCGTTACGATGCAGCTGTGATTGAAGATACTGTTTCAAAAGGCTATCTAGCAGATAATAAAGAACTAGATGGCACGCTAATTGAAGACGGCAGCGAAGATGCAGGTTCCGCAATCGCCTTCAAAAAGGACAGTAAGCTTAAAGATGAATTTAATGAAAAACTAAGTCGGAGG
>NZ_JAZVJO010000183.1:0-2861 GCF_059453735.1 Peribacillus sp.
TTAGTGAGATACATATTTGCCGCATCATTGTACCACCGTTCAATAAACGTCTGCTTTGATTCTTCCTGCTCCATGAATAGATCAGCATGAATGCTCTCTTTCCAAAAATCAGGAACAAATTCTTCTTCGACCTCTTGAGGAAGCGTCCAAGCAATCTGATTTTGCTGCAGACTGGCGAAGTTGGGAATAGGAATCCCTTCATCAATGGACTCATATAAAACGGGCGCAGCAGAGAGACAAAGTGAGGATAATTCCGTCCATTCCCACTCAATAAACGAGTTGAAGCTTTCCTTCGCAAAGAAGTTCAGCAGCCCCCATGCATCGACAATGAATACTGGGATGTCATCAATGGTTTCTTCTGTCAAACGAGTCCCATAATAGCTTGCATCATCCCAAGTAAACAGGAGCCGGCGAATTATTTGGGAGGAAATATAGGCATTTTGTTCATCCACCGCTGCAATCGTGTATTGTCCATTGCCAAGAGAAGCCGTCTTGACCGTGATTTTTCCGTTATTCCACATCAATTAACTTCCCCCTTTGCAATTCCTCTTGAAAGGCCCGAAGCCGCTTTGTATTGTCAGAAATATAGCTGACATACTGTTGGAATTGCTGTTCTTGCTTCATTTTTTTATAAAGTGCCTTCATCTTCTTTAAGTAACGGACGGCCTGCTTATATGACGGCCTGTTTTTCATACTGACTGTATATTGAACCGCTTGGTGATAAAGCGGTAAAAGCAGTGCAGGGTCACTTGCGGCAATGATTTTCAGCTTATCCTGCCCGACTGTATCGATTGTGACTCCAGAATAGATCTGCATTTCAACCCATTTCTTATACTGCCCAAGCTCAAAAAGCAGGGTGGAATAATTCCAGTAGCTGTAGGGAAGCGTTTCTTTGAAGAACTTCTCCAGTAAGTCATTACGCTTCAATTTCGAACAGCTAGACGCAATAGGACGTGTAAAGGTACGAACAAAATCTGTACATTTATAATAGTCGCCGGCACTCTTTAAATAACCCTGAACATGAGCGATTAAAAACTCAATGAAAGGGATGGAACGTACAGGCGTATCTGCATCAGTAAAATAATCAAGCCAGTAAAAAAGATACGGACAATCACTTGTTCCCAAACCCTTTAGCATGTCAATCGCAGTCGAATCACGATTATCCAGCAAGGCTAGATGAATCGCTGCAATCGTATAAGAACGCTTTTCACTTTCTTCTAAGTCATTCTGAGCTAATTTTGCTTCTAAGCGGTCAAATTCAGCTTTCCGGCTGGACGAAGTAGTCAACATATACGTCCATAATTCACGGTATAACTCCACTTTTTCATATTCAATGCCATCATCACCATCAAGAAGGCGTCTTGTATCGTCTGTGAGACCTTCAATAAGCGAATCAAAGGAAAACGGTCGGGCCTGGTTACTCAAGTAGAGAACATTCCCGTGCAGTTCTTCGGCAATATCCACAGCAAGCGGATAAAACATCCGAACCGATTGAGGATCTGATTTATACTCACTCAACAGCTTCAGAATAGAGAACAGCGTCGACAGATCGGTCACAAATTGATAAAAAACGCGCCAATTCCGGTCAAAGGGTTCCTTTGATTTCAATAGCTTCATGTATTGACGCATGTGACCTTCCATAATATACGGCTGTGGCTGCAATTGATTAACCACGATTTCAGAAAAGGACGTCTCAGCAAACTCTTTCCACGAGTAATAATCATTTTCAAGGAGTGCTTTTTCTTTAAAAACTTGACTGGCTGTTTTAATCGGAATCCCAGCTGGAATAAACGGGGCTTGCTTCTTCTTACCGTTCCAATTAGAAATCCAGTCGCTGACACTGCCATAGGAAGAAAAGCTTTCGAAAAAGAGAGCAATGCGATGGCTGCAAATTAACTCGGCTCTACATGAACATTTACTGTGATGAAGAACATTAAGGTCCAGCTCCACTTCATGTGGAGTAAGATCTTGAACGCGGCCTTCAATGAATGCCTCATTCTCTACGGTAACGTCCGCCATTTCCTGCCCATACAGTGAATGACCAGTCCGGACAATTGCTTGGTCCTCACGGCTTGACGGCTCAAGTGCCTCATCTAACAGCTCTCCAAAAAACACCAACTCATCCTTCATAAAGCACCTCCAAAGGGTCAGTCCCCAGAATCTATAGAATAAAAAACGTATATATATAAAATTCCCAAACAGAGAATAGCAAATAGCTTTCATTTTCCTATTTCAGTTATCGTTAAAAAGTAACTATTTTATACGGAGTCTTCAACTTATGATGCCGAATTTTACAGGTTTTAACATAGAAACCGCAGAAAGTAACTAGTTCCTAGCAAAAAAGAATAATCCAAGGCTGTACTCGCTCACAGTTAAAAATGAAGATTTCCACGAAAATATGGAACTTTCTCCATTTCCCATCTCTCTATTATACTTCATTTGCGCAACGTTTTTGAAGGGAAAAGGGAAATGGGCGTGAGACATGAATGATTCAGGTGTAAATTCTTTAGAATCTGGAAAACAAAAAAGGCCTATAAAATGGGTGTTCCCATTCTACAAGCCGTTTTATCGATTAAGATGGACGATCGTCAAATCATCTTCAATTTTCTTTTCTTCAATCCAGGAATCCAGCTTCTTTCGGATAAAAGCAGGGAAACGGTCATCCTTTTGCAGTTCAAACAGGAAGATGGAATTTTTCATGTTGGCACAGGCATCTGTATAGTTTTCCTGCAATTCAAGATTATAGCCTAACTGATAATGCAGTTCCGCCAGCAAGTAGAGCTGATCCTGCTCAAGGCACCATTTTATTGCCTTTTGACAATAGGCAATCGACTCATCAAATTGATTCATACGAGTCAGCA
>NZ_JAZVJO010000184.1:0-2337 GCF_059453735.1 Peribacillus sp.
TTAGGATGAATTCGTTCTGCACTTTCTGGATCAATGGTTCGCAATTTATCCATCACATGTTCTATTCCTTTTTCAACGACTTCTTTTTCAAGCTGCTCGCGGTAAGCTGGGTCGGACTGCGCTTCTGAAAAGTGATAATCATGGATGACAGACTGAATATATAAGCCCGTTCCCCCAACGATTATTGGCAATTTCCCTCTACTGTGTATGTCCGCAATGACTTGATTCGCTCTTTCCTGGAATTCTGCTGCGCTAAATGGTTCATTTGGTTCTTTAATATCAATTAAATGGTGAGGGATTCCCAGCATTTCGTTCGTTGAGATCTTCGCCGTACCAATATCCATTCCTTTATAGACTTGCATAGAATCTCCACTGATAATCTCACCATTGTAGAGTTGTGCTAAATCAATGCTAAGTTTCGTTTTCCCAACAGCTGTCGGACCAATAATAACAAGTAATTTCTCTTTCTTTTGTGTCAACATTCTTCACTGCCTTTGTTTTTCAGAAACAGCCATACTGGTTTAATGGGAACAAACATCTAAACAGTATAGCTGTTTTCTTCCTATTTTATACTACTAATTTCATTAATCTTCCCAGACACTATCCATTAAATTTTTCATTTCTTTTTTTCGTTTCGCGGTTTCATCTGAATCACGTTCCCAAGTTCCATTCTTTAGAATGACAACATCGCTGACCCTTACACTTTCTGCAATCAGATTTCGCTTAACATCTCTTGTTTTGCCATCCACTTCAATGACGGCATACTCTCCTTCAAAACGGTCAACAATGCCTTTCATATCAACACTTCCTTATTTAGGGGTAAACGCTGTACTTGCTTTAGCTGTTTGACCATTTGCCGTAACGGTAATGTCTCCTTTAACTGTATATCCAGCAGCAGCTCTACCAATACGGAATGGAATGGACGCTATGCCATTCGTATCCGTCACACCTTCGTAGGTAGTAATCGTAGATTTAAAAGCAAGATTTAAGGTAACATTCGCATTGGATACTGGTTTACCATTTACATCACTAACCTTAACTGTCACCGTGACGTTTTCATTCTGATTCGGTGATGCATTATCAATACTTGCCGTCGCTTTGATTGTTCCTGTTTTTGATATTGAAGCCTCTGGTTTTTTTTCAGCAGGAGCTGGGCTCGGTTCGGGACTAGGAGCTGGAGTCGGTTTTGGAGGCGGCACAGGTGTTGTCTTGGCCGTATCCTTCTTTTCATTTCCAACATATGTCCACGGATTTTTATCTACACTAATCGTCTTTCCATTAGTAGTGAAGACGATTGTCCCATCTGTATCATTACGATAAATTTTTGCTCCAGCATTTGTTACTCTGCTCAATACGCCAGCCGTTGGATGACCATAACTATTTTTTCCTACTTGAATGACTGCATATTCAGGCTGTACAGCCTGTAAAAAGGCAGGGCTGGTGGAATAATCACTGCCGTGGTGACCGACAAGCAGGACAGTAGATTTTATTTTTGATCCAGATTGGATGAGATCCGCTTCAGTGTCAACACCAGCATCTCCCGTCAATAAAAAGGAATGATCTCCATATTCTAGTCTGATTATCGCACTCATTTCATTATTATCAGGGTCAGAGGCTGCTATGGGTCCGATCATTTTCGTTGAAAGCGCACTGTCTAGGTCCAAATCAATCCCCGCTTTAGCAGTGGTAACTTTTAACCCCTTATTTTGGACTGCTCGGAGAACAGATTCAAAGGTTTGCGTATCTTTTTGAACCTTAGGCATATAAATTTTCCCAATATCAAATGCATCGATCACAGCGTCAATCCCGCCTATGTGATCGGCATCAGGATGAGTACCTACCAAAATATCAACCTTTTTCACACCTAGCTTATTCAAATAGCTGACCATTCTTTCTTCATCATCATTATTTCCACCATCAATGACCATTACCTTGCCGGCAGGTGTTAAGATTATCTGGGCAGCACCTTGTCCGACATCAACAAAATGAACTTCGAGTTTAGCTAATTCATCTGTTTCAGTTCCAACTTCTTCTTTGTCTAATACCTTTTCTACCTGTTCTTCTAGCTTAGGAGCCTCAGTCTGTTCTTTAACTATCTCCTTTTCGCTTTGTGCTTTTTCCTGCTTCACATCAGGGGAGGTAGTCGTCGTCTCACTTGGCAGCATAGCCCCACCGACCATAAACAGTACAAGTGATAACAGTAAGAAAAGGAGACTTGCTTTTCTAGTCTTTAATTTCAATAATTTAACATTTCCTTTAATAATTCCTAATAAACCTAAAAAGAACCCGATTAAAGCGGCGAGCACTAAGATGGTTGCGATTCCAGTCATGTTGTGA
>NZ_JAZVJO010000185.1:0-1832 GCF_059453735.1 Peribacillus sp.
AAGGAGACGGTCTTGATGTGTTACAGGAAGGAGAAGCTACCTGTATAACGATTTGCGGAATGGGCGGTGCGTTAATTTCGCAGATCCTAGACCGCGGTAAGACTAAATTGTCAAAAGTTGAACGATTAATTCTGCAGCCGAATATCGCTGCCAATATCGTACGGAATTGGCTAAAAGAAAATGGTTGGGAATTGGTTGGTGAAGATATCGTTGAAGAAGACGGTAAGATTTATGAAATTCTGATCGCTGAAAAAGGAGATCCATTAAGGCCCTACGGAGACCAAATCGAAAATGGACTTTTATTTGGACCATTTTTACTAGCAGAACAAAGTGATGTATTTAAAAAGAAATGGAACTTCGAAAAAAGTCATTGGGAACGTATCCTCCGTCAAATGCCTGAAAAGGCAGAAAACCAAGAAACAGAAGCCAAACGAGAACAGTTGGTCCAGCTAATCAAACAAGTAAAGGAGATCCTTTAGAAATGAAAACGCCAAACGGATATGAAGTTATCGAGTTGTTTGAACAGTTTTCACCTAAAGCCTATGCAATGGATGGAGATCCAATCGGACTTCAGGCAGGCAGATTAAACAAACCAGTGTCTAAAGTACTTGTTGCCCTTGATGTGCTTGAGACAGTGGTGGATGAAGCGATTGAAGCAGGTGCAGGGCTGATTATTGCCCATCACCCGCTAATCTATCGTCCGTTGAAAAGAATTGATTTAGGAGCTCCTGAGGGGAGAATTCTTGAAAAGTTAATTAAACATGAGATTGCCGTGTATGCAGCTCATACAAATTTGGATGTCGCGTGGGGCGGAGTCAACGATTTACTTGCGGATGCACTCGGTTTGCAAGAGACAGAGGTGCTTAGTCCAACACATGAAACAACGCTTAAGAAATTGGTTACTTATGTACCTGAAGAGAACGCGGAAGCTGTTCGTGAAGCGTTAGGAAATGCTGGTGCTGGAGCAATCGGTCATTACAGCAGCTGCAGCTTCAGTGTGGAGGGAACAGGCATGTTTCTTCCGGAACAAGGAAGCAATCCGGTTATAGGTTCGAAAGGAACACTTGAACGTGTAAAGGAAGTTCGGATTGAAGTCATTTATCCTGAAACGATAGAGAAAAAGTTACTGTCTGTTTTATTTAAGGCTCACCCATACGAAGAGCCTGCCTATGATCTTTTCACTCTAGACAATAAGGGGGAATCGCTTGGGTTAGGGCGAGTGGGGATGCTTAAAGAAGAAATGACGTTGGGTGAATTTGCTGAGCATGTGAAGCGTGTCCTGGAAGTTCCTGCACTTCGTGTCGTCGGTAATCTTAATGCCATCGTCAAAAAAGCAGCTGTACTGGGCGGAGACGGTAACAAATATTTTCAAAGTGCCATCTATAAAGGTGCTGACGTTTATGTGACAGGTGATATGTATTATCATACTGCATTAGATGCCATGAGTTTGGGTCTTAATATTATAGATCCGGGTCATAACGTCGAGAAGGTCATGAAAAAAGGTGTGGCAGCAGAGATGACAAAACGCTGCGAAGAAAAAAAATTCCTGGTTGAGTTCATTCCTTCAACGATACACACCGATCCGTTTACATTTATGTGATTTTTATAAAATAAAGGAGGCTGTAGACAAACTCGGGTGGAAAAAGAGTTTGTCTACAGTCTTCTTTTTTAGTTTTTAAAATGCGGGTGTTGATTTCCGTTCCAGGCGTTTCGCTTTCCGCGGGCGGGCGGTGAGCCTCCTCATCGCTTACGCTCCTGCGGGGTCCTGTCCCGCTGTTCCCGCAGGAGTCTTCACGCCTTTCACTTCAATCAACAGTCTTTCTAAATTAAGT
>NZ_JAZVJO010000186.1:0-2612 GCF_059453735.1 Peribacillus sp.
ATAAGGAGATGTTGATAATGAAAGGAAAGGGAAATACTTGTGAATATTGTTCTGGGCAGGGCTATTTTCAATTATTACTTGGCGGATCGGAAACTTGCAACGGTTGTGAGGGCAGCGGAAAAGCAGGGGAAAAATCCTGACTGTCTTTTTTAAAAGGTGAAAATTAGAAAAACATCGTAATCATTGATTCCATTTTTATCTATCTGAGGAATTGACGTGTCCCTTTTCATTGAGTAAACTGAGAGTGATGCTTCTTGAGGAGGGTCTTTGACTATGGCGTTGCCTGTTTTAATTATATCTGTTGTTCTATTTTTTCTGCTCTTTTTTGGAATCGGTTTTTTATTAAATATGCTGTTCCGGTCCTCTTGGGTCATGGTGGTTATTTTCCCTCTTGTAACGATCTTTATCGTAAATGGAGAGAAAATGATCGACTACTTCAGAGCTCCCGGCAGAGTATTTAGTACACTTGGTACTAAATTCTCTAATCTTGCAGTTGCTGACATTACTATTCTTTCAAGTGGTCTAGCTGGAGCTATCTTAGCTGGTGTTGTCATTAAAATTTTGAGAAAACAAGGGTATCAAATGTTTTAAAATCAAGCAGGCAGCCGAATCAGGGCTGCCTGCTTTTTGCTAATCCAAAAGAACCAATCTTTACACAAATTCCACGAATCCTGCATACTTCATCGTTTTTCGGGAAAGAAATATGATGATAAGGGAGTGGAATTACTATATGGAAAAAATGAAAATCGGGATTAAAAGAATAGCTGTAAGCTTGTTATTTATAACAGCATTCTATACGACCTTCTGGCAGGTAACAGGGGTCGACGCTCAAATTAATCAAACAGAAGAATCAACAAAGTTCTTATCTCTGGATAATAAAAAGACTCATCATATAGGTCTAGAGTCAATTAAGAAAACGTTTTTAGGGCACGGTTTGAAAGCTCAAGCAGCAGAAATACAACCATCTATAGAGGATGAAATCGATTTTACACAATATCCAGTACATACTGTGACAGCGACAGGCTATACCGCAGGATACGAATCAACTGGCAAATATCCAGAAAGTCCTACATACGGGATTACCTATTCAGGAGTTAAGGTAAAAAGGGATTTGTATTCTACAGTCGCTGCAGATTTAAATGTCTTCCCATTAGGGACCATTCTTTGGATTCCTGGTTATGGGTACGGAGTAGTCGCGGATAAAGGCGGCGCGATCAATGGTGATGAACTTGATTTGTATTACAATACCGTCGCTGATGTATATTCGGACTGGGGGAAAAAGACCCTGGATGTCTACATTATCGAAAAGGGAAAAGGTTCTTTAACAGAAAAACAATTGGAAGATCTCAATGAAGATAAAAATCTGCAAGTTTTTCGAGAACAGATTGTTGGAAAAACGAAAAAAGAATAATTAGTAAAAGAGACGGTCGAAAAAAGTTCGACCGTCTCTTTATTTAGCGGTAAGTTGCTGAAAATGTTCGGGATGCAGAAGTAAGACTAATTTCTCAAATCCATCAAGAAGGCGCGGCGAGGTCGGCAATATCCATCATGAGAAGCTACCCTTCAAATAATACAAAGTGAAGAAAGAGTGCTATAAAAATACCTGTTAATCCGCCGAAAAACACTTCAATTGGTTTATGACCAAGCAGTTCTTTAAGTTTCCGTTGTTTTTGCTTTTCTTCTTTTTGTTGCCACGTCTTTGCTTCTGAGACAAATGTGTTAAAATCCACTACCAATCTGTTCAGTACCGCGGCTTGTTCACCTGCCTGACGCCGAACTCCTGTAGCATCAAACATCGTAATGACGGCGAAAATGGCTGCAACTGAAAAGATGGGAGAAGTAAGCCCCGCTTCAATACCCACTGCCGTGGCCAGCGCAGTGACGGCAGCAGAGTGTGAACTCGGCATGCCGCCTGTTGAGGTAAGAAGAGACCAATCCAGCTTTTTTAGTGCGATAAAGTGAATAGGAACCTTGATGAATTGAGCAAAGAATATCGCAAGTAGAGCCGCGATTAAGGGAAAATTGAAAAGTATATCCAAGGGGCATCTCCTTCTTTCTAATTTCAACGCGATTGAAACGCTTGAAAAGATAATGATATGTTATTCGGTGAAAAAGTAATTAAATCCTGTTACTTTATTCATAAACATGATTAAGGGGCTCTAAACCATTTTTACAAAAAAATAATTAATAAACCGAAAATATGTGCCATATTCGAAATATCTTGAAAACTTAGATATAATTGAATTTACGAAATAAAGGAGGTAACTATGTATACCATAAATAATCATTTTCAAATAGATCATCTTGAGGAATGCCTTCTTGTGAGCGTCTTTGATCAGCCAGCACGGCTAGAAGGAGCAGGGAAATTGGCCGATGAAAAATTAAATGGCCAATTAACCGAACTGTTAAAAGCCGGTGAAATTTCAGGAAGACGTAATAAAGTAACGAAGGTACATACATTAGGACAAATGGGACCGAAAATACTATTGTTTGTCGGTCTCGGTAAACGTGACACAGTCAGCTTTGAAAGCTTACGTGAATCATTCGGGGCTGCTTTTAAATTGATTAAGAACTCCCGTATGTCTGAGATTTCAGTAGCACTTGATACATTC
>NZ_JAZVJO010000187.1:0-5387 GCF_059453735.1 Peribacillus sp.
TGCCATTTTAAAAAGGGAAGAACAAAGTACGACAGGAATTGGCGAAGGAATCGCTATTCCTCATGCGAAGACGAGTGCTGTAAGAACTCCAGCGATTTGTTTTGGAAGATCTAAATCGGGTGTAGACTACGAATCACTTGATGCACGTCCTGCTCACTTGTTCTTTATGATTGCAGCTAGTGAAGGGGCCAATACAGACCACCTAGAGACACTTTCTCGGTTATCATCATTATTAATGGATACTACGTTCAGAACTCAGCTGATGGAGGCTGCTACTAAAGAAGAAATTATTGCCATTATTAATCAAAAAGAAATGACAGCTGCTGAAGATGAAAAAAGAGAAGCTGAAGAAAGGGAACAAAGGCCTTCTACATCATCTGTAGCTAAAAAAATATTAGCAGTTACAGCTTGCCCGACCGGCATTGCCCATACATACATGGCGGCTGATGCATTAAAAGCTAAAGCAAAAGAAATGGAAATTGATTTTAAAGTAGAAACGAATGGCTCAACTGGGATTAAAAATGAGCTGACTGCTGAGGAAATTGCAGAAGCAGATGCAATTATTGTTGCAGCTGATAAACAAGTTGAAATGGATCGATTCGATGGTAAGCACGTCCTAATCGTTCCCGTAGCCCAAGGTTTGAGAAAGCCCGAAGAATTGCTGAATAGAGCTATTAAACAAGATGCCCCGATTTACAAAAGCTCAGGTAACGAAAGTAAAAAAGAAACATCATCGTCGTCAAGTGTTGGTCAACAAATCTATAAGCATTTAATGAGCGGTGTCAGTAATATGCTTCCATTTGTCGTGGGCGGCGGGATTCTTATCGCTCTTTCCTTCTTCTTTGGCATTGAAGCATCCGATCCAACAAGTCCACACTATAATCCAATTGCTAAAGCCTTAAATGATATCGGCGGAGGAACAATGGGTGCATTCTTCTTCTTAGTTCCTGTGTTAGCGGGTTATATTGCTTCAAGTATTGCTGATCGTCCTGGTTTTGCACCTGGTATGGTTGGCGGCTTATTAGCTGCACAAGCTGGAGCAGGCTTCCTAGGCGGATTGATTGCGGGTTTCCTTGCTGGATATATCGTATTAGGATTAAAAAAGCTGTTTTCGAAATTACCTCAGGCGTTTGAAGGGATTAAACCCGTACTGCTCTATCCTGTTTTCGGTATGTTAATTACAGGGTTACTCATGATTATGGTGATAAATGAACCGCTAACATTACTTAATCAGGGGTTAACAAATTGGCTTCAAGGTTTATCGGGTTCAAATGCCATTCTTTTAGGTATTCTGCTTGCTGGGATGATGGCAGTAGATATGGGGGGTCCACTAAATAAAGCGGCGTTCACATTTGGCATCGCTGCCATTGAAGCACAAAGTTTTGGACCACATGCTGCTGTTATGGCCGGGGGAATGGTACCGCCGCTAGGTATTGCACTGGCTACAACTTTCTTTAAACATAAATTCACCGAACTGGAAAGAAAATCAGGATTTACGAATTACTTTATGGGTGTATCTTTTATAACAGAAGGAGCCATCCCATTTGCCGTAGCGGATCCAATTCGTGTTATTGTCAGCAGTGTTATTGGTGCAGCAACAGCTGGTGGTTTATCCATGGCTTTTGATGTAACTTTACCAGCACCGCACGGAGGGGTCTTTGTTATTTGGTTAGTTAATCATCCAGTTCTTTACTTACTTGCGATTGTAATCGGTTCCTTAATTACAGCAGTGTTACTAGGATTTTGGAAAAAGAAACAACTATAAGCGCGTTAAAAGGTCGATTCCATAGCGGAAATCGACCTTTTTCTATGAAGGGAAGAGTAAGTTCATAGGTTATATAACCTATATACCCCTACAGGTATTTTTGAGTTAGGCAAGAACGAATATTAAGTACAAACATTGAACCTTTATTTCAAGAACAACCTCGATAGAATATTAATAATATCTCCTCGCATTTTAACACTTCATACTCAAATTTTTATCAATAAGAAAATGATTTACCAGTTAAAGGTAATTGAGTCGCCTATGTCGAACTACTTGAAGAAATCTAGACTGATAGAAGAGAGGGGATAGACCGATGACCGGTACGATAGTAGAAACGTCCAATGGTCAAATTAAAGGAGAATCCGTGGGAAATGTTTTTGTTTGGAAAGGAATACCTTATGCTAAACCTCCTTTAGGCAAACTTCGTTTTATGGCTCCAGAGAAACATGATTCTTGGCAAGGCGTGCGTGAGACAATAGAATTCAGCAGTGTGGCAGTGCAAAAGAGCCGTGACATAATGAAGTTCTTAGGTGACAACCCGATGGATTCAAGTGAAGACTGTCTCTACCTAAATATTTGGTCTCCATCAGCAGATGAAAAACGACGGCCCGTATTAGTCTGGATTCACGGTGGCGCCTTTACTAACGGCTCTGGATCTTCTTCAGCATATAACGGTGAATCGTTTGCGGAAATGGGGGATATCGTTGTTGTCACTCTCAACTATCGTTTAGGAATCTTAGGTTTTCTTCATTTAGGCGAACTAGGAGGAGAAAAATACGCAGCTTCTGGAAATTGTGGCATTCTTGATCAGATTGCTGCCTTGGGGTGGATACATGATAATATCACAGCATTTGGGGGAGACCCGAATAAGATTACCGTTGCTGGTGAATCAGCGGGAGCTATGAGTGTTGCTGCTTTACTTGCCATGCCTTCAGCTGCGGGCCTGTTTCAACAGGGTATATTACAAAGCTGTCCACCAAACATGTATCATACAAAGCATCAAGCGACAGATACAGCTAAACGTGTTTTAAAACAATTACAACTAACAGAAAACGATTTGGCACGTTTAGAAGAACTATCGGTTGATGAACTTATGGAGGCAGCGGCCGATGTCACAACATGGTGTCCGACTGTTGATGGTGAATATCTGCCTCAAAATCCTGATCAAGCACTCGCAGCTGGCAGTTCCAAAAATATTCCCGTATTGATTGGAACAAACCGTGATGAACATAATTTGTTCACCTTTTTCGATCAAAGTTGGCGTACGATCGACGAGAAAGAAATACGTACACGTTTTGAAAAATCACTAGGTTCTATTTGGTCTCAACTTTCACCTTCTTTTAAAGAGTCACCGTTAACTCATGAACTTTATGATCAAGTGATGACGTTCAATCTATTTACCTATCCTTCGATTCAACTAGCTGAACAACAGATCGAACAAGGTGCCCCCGTCTGGATGGATCGATTTGATTATGAAAGCCCTATTTTTGAAGGGAAAATGAAAGCCTTTCATGCACTCGAGCTCTTATTTGTTTGGAATAATCTTCACAAATCCGTACCATTTCTTGCCGGAACACCTGAAGAACAGTTACTAGCCGATCAAATTCACCAAGCATGGATTGCCTTTATACGAACAGGAAATCCAGATGAACAAAGCATGGTTCACTGGCCGCCATATGACCTAGATAAACGAACAACCTTGCTATTTGATCGTGAAAGCAGAGTGGAACATGATCCTGACAGCAGTAATCGACTCCTATGGGAACAAGCAATTAGCACAAAAACTAGATAACCCTAAAAGTCATCCTTTCGAGGATGACTTTTTTGTATTTTCACCATGGTATAAGCGGCCAAAAATTTGTTTTTACATATATAAAAGAAAAGGTTGTTTGTTGAGAGGAGGAAGAGTTATTAAGCTGATCCCGTCCTTCCTGCAGTTCTTTGATACAAAAGAAAATGAAACAGTATTACCTGTAAAAGAGTTTGAAGAACTTAAACAGAAATTATTGTTTGAATATGAACAACCTAGTAAGCACAGTATCGCTTTGCTTCCAAATGAAACGAAAATAATTAAAGCCATTCGAGCTGAAACCACGAAATATAATCGTAATAATCTCACACGAACAGAAGCTTATTTGTCTTTTTATATTAAACACCCTGAGATTCATTGGGCATTGCTTGCCCATTTTGTATCTCGTAACGGTGGTTACCATATGACTGATCTTAAGAGCGATTTAATGAACCAACTTTTCACAGAAACAGAGCGAAAGAAGTTTTTCTATTTTCTAGAAGATGCTAATGCAGCCATTTTTGCCGATGCTTATCCACAGTTGTTGCTATATAGTTATACGGTGAAGCAACGAATCGACTTGAGTAAATTCCTTGCTATTTTTCATGTATCTCGCTTTATGCATCCGATATGGGACCTGTTTATTCATAATAGAAAATCCTCATTACTAACGATTGCAATGATTATTAATGAACAGCAGATGCTAGAGCAGCGTTTGATAACACGACCTCCACATAGTCAGATCATGAAACGACTTGATTTTCAACTGCAAGAGAATTTGGGGTTCACAATGGTTCTGTTTCCGTATCAGCAAAAAAAATATGAGCTGACAAGATTGACAGGTTTAGTCGTTAAACGATTTGCAGATCCGAAAAGTAGAATTCTTATTGGTAAAAAACTCTATCGGCTTTTATTTCAGGATATAAATGTGTTGCAGGGGTGTCTCGAATTTTCTTGTGACGTTCCGCACTCTGGATCACGTTCGGATTACTGGAGCGGTGTATTTTCTACAAATAAAAGAAACCGACTATATAGTCCCGTTTTGCAAGATGCGTGGACTGATGCTGCTTTAAATTATTTACCTATAAATGATTGGTTTGTAAACGATCAATCTATCGGAGAGTTACACTCTTATCCTAAAGTGAAAAAGACTGATTTGACAAAGAAAGCTTTTGATCATACCTCGATACTGCAACTAATCAACCAAACGAAGCAGTTCATCCAATAATAGAAAGGTGTTACACGAAAAATGGCCAAACTGATATTCTCGCATATTTTTTAAATACTTTAATAAAACAAGTGCAATACGGAAGACGCTTACAAAGTAATTTGTCGGATTTTCGGGGTAAGAGTCGGCATTCCAAATATCACAATAAATACTCCTAGTCTTTCCTCCGTTTTTTTTTGACATCACTATGATATTCCAATCTAAATTCTTGTTGATCCTATTTGAAATACTTATTAATAATTTAAAATAGTAAGATTTATAGAAATATATAGTGTTTTAGTCAAGAAATTAAATGAAAACGAACGAATATGGGTGATTTTGAGCGTATTTACTATCCCATAGGGGTTTACAAGTGATGAGACGTGGGAGTAGAATAAGTTTCATAAAATACAATTTAATTTCGGCCTAATCTCACGTATTGAGAACGGAGGAACCACTTTTTGGGGTTAATTTTGCATTTGCAAAAGGGATGAGAGACTCTTTCGCCATCCTACCCGTCAGCTAACTTCGTCGGCTAAAGCGAAGGAGGTCATAAAGACCGCCTTGATCAGGATGCTTTTGTTGTTGCTTTTATTGCAGCTAAACCGTTCTGACACTAACATAGG
>NZ_JAZVJO010000188.1:0-1793 GCF_059453735.1 Peribacillus sp.
TCTATTTCTTATTTCAAATACTACTAATTAATGACAAAAACCCTTGAAGATATTGTGATATATAAAAAAACAACAACACTAATCAAAGTGATGTTGCTTTCCAATGCATATACTTAACTAGCTTTTTTTCCTGGTTTTTTATGCTTCTCTTTCTTTTCTTTAAATGGTGATGCTATTTTTTCACCGTTCGAATGATAGAAGGTGATCAGGCTAGCGTCTACGTGTTTTCCTTTTTTCCATTTCCTCACGTGTTCTGCTCCACGAATTTCTTTAACTTTATTGTTTTCAATCAGAACTTCTTTAACCACTGACCCTTCAAAGTCTACTATTGAATTTGGCTTCTTAGGGCTGATGATAATCTTCGTTTTCTCTAGGCCTTCACCGTTTAGTGTAGCGGTTGCTTTTACCCAGATTCCTTCTTTAATAGACGAGGTACGATCCATCCTGACTAAGGAATTCTCTGTATCTATTACTAGTTTTTTAGCTTTGTAACCGACAAGATTATAAATCTTGTTGTATTTCTTCTGTGCCGTTAATTCAGTTTGAATAATTAGTGGATCGTGATCACTTGCCCGGCCATCTGCTTCCGTAAATGAAGAGTTAATATGGACAATTTCTGCTTTTGTCTTAGCTGCCATATTGTTGCTCACAAGGATATGGTCCAGTACCTGTGAATTTCCTTGATATGTGTAGGAATAGCGTTCAGCAAAAGGTACGGTATCGACCATATTCGTCAATTCTCTTCCTTTTAACACATCAAGCGGTTTCGAGAATTCGAAGTCATTGAAGTCTCCTAATAGCACGACATTCGCCTGCTCATCCTTCGCTTTCACATCTTTCACAAACCCATTTACGATTGACGCAATTTGCAGGCGTTGAATTTCACTAGAAAGCACTGGCGGCTGATTTTTGCCGAATAGTGGTTGATCTCCGCCTTTGGAATTAAAATGATTGGCTACAACAATTACCTTTTCACCATTAAATTCAAATTGTGCTGCAAGCGGCTTACGGCTTGAAGCGAAAGCTGGATTCATTGGATCTATGCGTCCAGGATTCAGCGTAAGTGTACCCTCACTGAAGCCTACAGCCTGTGTTGCAGTGCCTTTCTCTCCAGGAGTTAACGATATTTTGTCTTGCTTATATAAAAACCCAACACGGATATTCCCACCAGGAGCACCGCCATCTTGATTATTTTCCGGTGCAATATCTGTATATTGATAGACCGGCCCACCTAGTTCGTTAATTTTCCCTATTAACTTCTCATAACTTTGAGCTGCATCTGTATTTCCAGTGTCTTTTTCTCCATCATTATCTTGCATTTCAGTTAAACCAATAATATCGGGCGATTTTAAATTCGTCACAATCGCCTCAGCTAACTTCGTTAATTTATCATCAGCGGATTCAGCTGAGAAATTTTCTAGATTATAGGAAGCAATGGTCAATTTTTTCTGATCTGCTTCAATTGAAGTAACTTCCCGTTTTGTTCCTCCATCTTTCAACTCAGGTAATGTAGCTTTATCCGTTAGTACCTTATAGTTACTAAAGCCATAACTGACAACGCCTGTGATGTTCCCAACAAAGTAATCCCCTGTTTTGGCCACGTAATTACGGTCGTTAATCAACAGGCTTATTCTTTCAGGGTTTCCATCAGACTCTGTGTATTTAAGGCCGCCCGCCGCTGTATTCGTTTGGTAGTTTCCCGGCACGACAATCACTTCGCCATACTCTTGTGGTGCGACTACTTTTGGAGAATCCAGCTGAACGAGCATCCCTTCTAAACTCTCATAAAAATC
>NZ_JAZVJO010000189.1:0-5950 GCF_059453735.1 Peribacillus sp.
TGCAATATCTTTAATCGTTCCAGCATCTCCGCCCATTCCGACTGTGCGGAACAATCCGTCAGTAGCAGGTGCTTGACAGTAGCGAGAGCAGTTGTCAACATCATTGGTTTCGAATACTTGACGTGCCATTTTTTGTATCACATAGTTCTCTTCATTAGTAATCTTGGAAGATGAAATGAAGCCGACAGAACCTTTTCCGTATTCCTGCTTAATAGAACCTAATTTGCTCGCAACAAGATCTAATGCTTCATCCCATGAAGCTTCGACAAATTCGCCGTTTTTACGGATTAATGGTTTAGTTAAACGTTCTTTTGAATTGACGAAATCCCAGCCGAACTTTCCTTTTACACAAGTAGAGATGGCATTAACAGGTGCGTCATGTGAAGGTTGAACTTTCAATATTTTACGATCCTTCGTCCAAACCTCGAATGAACAGCCTACACCACAGAAGGTACATACTGTTTTCGTTTTTTTCGTACGTTCTTCACGCATAGCCGCTTCAACTTCAGAAACAGCAAAAATCGTGGTGTAATCTGGTTCAACTGTTTTAATTAAATCGATCATCGGAGTAAGAATATCTTCCTCAAGACCTGTCATAAATCCAGCTTCACCGAGCATCGATTTTTCCATTAAAGCATTACATGGACAGATCGTTACACACTGACCACAGCCGACACATGATGATTCATTAATGGAAACACCTGCATCCCAGATGACACGTGGACGTTCAGCTTCCCAGTCAATTGATAGTGTTTCGTTAACTTGTAGACTTTGACATACCTCAACACACTGACCACAAGCAATACACTGATTGGCATCATAGCGGTAGAAGGGATGTGTCATATCGACATCCACAGGCGTTACCTTTGGTGTATAAGGATATTCCTGATGTGCTATTTCCATCATTTCAGCCGTATTATGTAGCTTACAATTACCATTGTTGTTATCACAAACGGTACAATAAAGCAGATGGTTTTCAAGAATGCGGTCCATTGCTTCCGTACGTGCTTCTTTGGCAGCAGGTGCTTGAAGATCAATAACCATGCCTTCTTTAGCAACGGTTGAGCAAGAACGGGCTAGTTTTCCATCAATTGAGACAATACACGTATCACATGTTTGAATCGGGTCAACTTCAGGAACATAGCAAATTTGCGGATGTTCAATTTTATTTTCATTAAGGATTTGCACGACAGTTTTGCCTTCCTCGGCAAAATACTGCTGATTATTAATCGTGACGGTGACATAGTTTGTTTCCATCGTTAAACCTCTTTCGTATAAAAAATAAAAAACCACCATATACAACACAGAAACCCACTTGGGGCATCAGTGAAGTATATGGTGGAATAGTTCATTAGCAGATCTTACTAAAGTACCAATCCAGATAGCTTAAGAAAGTTCACATGATAGACGCTTGACAATTCACGAATTACCAAGGGACCAACATTGGTTATTATACAGCTACTTTCTTGAATAAACAATAATAATTATAAAAAGAATGCTAAACCAGATTACTCAAGTAAAAAGTCGCATAATTAGGAATTATCCCAGTAAAACAAATAATAAACTTTTTAAGATAAAGCCTTTTACAAATAGACAGTATACCTAGTAGGATAATACTGTAGACTTATTGTATACAGGGGAAAAGAGGTATAGAGATGTCTAAAAAAGTTCATGAGTTTAATGATATTATAAGAAAACTGCGAAAGGATCTCTTTGGTAAAGGGCCTGAACGAATTCAGACCGTATTTGTCGATAACATGGTGATTTCTACACTCTATGGAAATCTAACACCAACTGAAAAATTTATTGCTCGTTCAGTAGATGGCCGTAACATGGTTCATGCCGCTAGAACCACCTTAATTCAGGATATTTATAAAGATAAGACACCTGAGGGAATGAACGAACTTATGGAGGCAAAACTTGTCCATTTATTTTCTGATATAAAAATTGAGGAAGATATTGGCGTATCGGTTTTTGTATTTGATCGACCTATTGGCGGTACGAAGGAGGGACAGTCATGAAACCTATCGAGATTAAACGGAAGGTCCTTCATTTTGAAAGTGGGAATGGAGAGTGGATCGAAGACCGAATTGTTACGGAATACGCTGTAACCGTAAAAATTAATGGTGAGGAATTTGTTACGATGGTTTGTTCACCTGAATATATTGAAGATATGGTGATAGGCTACCTTGCATCCGAAGGAATTATTAAAAGATATCAAGAAATTGAAAATATTTGGGTTCAAGAGAACGAAGGGTATGTGCATGTGAGCATCTCCAAGATTAATCCCTTTTATCAAAATTTCCAGAACAAGCGCTACATCACCTCTTGCTGCGGGATGAGCAGACAGGGATTCGTCTTTGTAAATGATGCCCTAACGGCGAAAAAAATGGATGCGATTACAATTAAAGTAACGCCTGATGATTGTTTTACTTTAATGAATAATCTTCAAGGTTCTGCTGACGTTTTTAAAAAAACCGGCGGTGTTCATAATGCAGCCTTATGTGATTTGGAAGGTAATACAATTACACGGTTGGATATTGGCCGTCATAATGCCCTTGATAAAATTTACGGCTATTGCTTAAAAAACAACATTGAAATACGCAACAAAGTGTTAGTATTCAGCGGACGGATTTCTTCTGAAATTCTCTTGAAAGTAGCTAAGATTGGCTGTGAAATTGTCGTTTCAAAATCAGCGCCGACAGAGCTTGCCCTGCAGGCAGCTGAAGAACTTGGGATTACAACGATTGGTTTTGTCCGTCATTCATCTTTAAATGTTTATACATGTCCAGAGCGGATCATCCAGCCAAGCTGACAACAAAAAGAGGAAAGCGAATCGCTTCCCTCTTTTTGTTATATTTTATGCGGTCCTTGACGCAGTCGGTAGAATTTGCGGAAGTTTTTCACAAGCGTTTTAATTACTGCGTAAAGCGGGATGGCAATTAATATGCCAATAAAGCCATATAAGGTTCCGGCTGCGAGTAAGAGCAGAATAACCGTCACGGGATGAATATTTAATCTTTTTCCCATGACATTAGGCGTAATCAGGTTTCCCTCTAATTGCTGAACCACCAATAGAATCACTAATACTTTTACAGCCATAATTGGATCTTGTTGTAGACCGACGAGTAAAGCGGGGATGACCCCAAGAAATGGTCCTAAAAATGGAACAATAATCAGACACATCGCAAACAGCGCTAGAATCAACGCGTAATCAAGACCAATAATAACATAACCAATATACATCATAATTCCATCTGCGAGCGCAATAATTGTTTGCCCGATGATGTAAGCGGAAAGAGTCTTGTCGACATCTTTTAAAATCACGTTTCCTTCATCTTCAACTTCATTAGGAATATATTTCAGTAGAAACGGACGAAGCTTGTCATCATCTTTTAAAAAGTAAAACAACAGAAAAGGGACGATGATGAGAACAGTCGCGATACTGGTTATGGTAGAGAAGACAGTCATTAAGTTCCCACTCATACTTGTTAGCAGCTTTTGACCAGAATCAACCGCTTTCTGTCGTAAATCTTCGTTTTGAAGGAGACCAAAGTCATGATCTTTTAGTGTTTGTTCAGATGTTAACGTAAATTCTTTCATCTTACCTGGGAATTCTTCCGATAAAGTACTTACCTGATCGCTTAGGACAGGTCCAGCGAAATAAGTTCCTAAAGTTAACAGACCTAAAATAATCGTAAAAACAAGAATGATACTAGCAAGTTTGGGCATGTAGCGCCCTAAGAGTTTAACAATCGGCCTTATAATATAGTATAGAAGACCAGTAAGTGCGACGGGAAAGAAGATGGTTGCTATTGTTTTTTGGAATGGCCAAAGAAAATAATCTATTTTCCCAAATAGAAAAATAATAATAATGGTTAAAATAATGCCTGTTGCATATTGAAAAAACGGTTTATGTATCCACACTGGGCATGCCCCTCCACAAAATGATGTTTGTCTTTCATACTTCCCTTTTTGTACGTCATGGTAAACTTTATGCAAAAAAAAAGCCTGAAAGCAGGAGAAAGACCCTATAAACTCCAATACTCTGGCTTAAATGAATTCTGTGAATAAGGAAGATATCTTCTATAAAGACGGCGATCGTCCTATGGACAAATTTTTACCCCTTTTGGGGAAGAATTCATTTGGAGAAGGTACGTAACATACTAGCTTACATTTCTAAGTTCAGTAAAAAAGGAAAATGTATGTTACAATTTATTCCTACTATTTTATATTAAAGAGGCGAATGACAATGAACAAAACAGGATTGGTTTTAGAGGGCGGCGGAATGCGCGGAGTTTTCACCGGGGGAGTCCTTCAATTCTTAATGGAAAAGGATATCTATCTTCCTTATGTCATCGGAGTATCGGCTGGTGCCTGCAATGGATCTTCTTATGTTGCACGGCAAATCGATCGCAACAGAATTGTAAATATCGATTATATCCGTCATCCTGAATATATGTCTGTTAAAAACTTGGTACGCAAGGGAGAATTGTTTGGAATGGAATTCATTTTCAACAAATTAGCCAATGAACTTGTTCCATTTGATTTTACTACCTTTAATCAAGCTACAGGTGAATTTGTGGTTGGAACGACCGATTGTTTGACGGGAGAACCTGTCTACTTTGATAAGACTACCTATCAAGATGACATCCTAACCATCATCCGGGCATCAAGTTCATTACCATTGATGGCTCCAATCATTTCTTATCAAGGTCATAGTCTATTAGATGGGGGTATCGCAGATCCTATTCCCTTGTTGAAAGCGGAAAAAGATGACTATAAAAAGAATGTAGTCATTTTAACTCAAAATAAAGGCTATATTAAAGGGCCTCAGTCTTTTAACTGGTATCTAAAACGTAAGTATGCACCTTATCAAGGATTGCTAACGGCAATTGCCCGTCGTCATCAAGTTTATAACGAAACGATTTCTTATATAGAGGAGCAAGAAAAACAGGGAAATGTATTTGTCATTCGTCCTTCAGAAAAAGTGGAGGTCGGGCGAATCGAGCGCAACCCAAGTAAGCTTAGCACTTTATATAATCAAGGATACCAGGAAGCAAGTAGAACTTTTGCAGCCCTTACTGAATTTTTATCTTAAATAAGCTGTGCCATTGTCAATATTATGTCATGGCTTTTTTCTTATCCGAGTGTGGATTACCTGCTCATTTCATTAAAAAGGATAAAAATTCCGAAAATTTCGTTATTTTAACTTGAAACATCGTTGATATAAGGAGTAAAATAAATTATAGTTTTAAAAGTACTACTAAATTTATACAACAAGGGGTTTTAGTAATGAAGGAATTCGATATGGAGATCACGCTAAGTACAACTAAGAAACAAAAACCACAAGCTGACAAATTAGAGTTTGGTAAGGTTTTTACAGATCACATGTTTATTATGGATTACATAACAGGCCAAGGATGGCATGATCCGAGAATCGTTCCGTATCAACAGATTACATTAGATCCCTCAGCGATGATTTTTCATTATGGCCAATCGGTTTTTGAAGGACTTAAAGCATATCTGACTAGTGAAAAAGAGATTTTCCTTTTTCGTCCCGAGAAAAACTTCCAGAGGTTAAATAAATCGAATGAACGTTTATGCATTCCGCATATTGATGTCGACACAGCCTTAGAAGCCTTGAAAGAATTAATTCGTGTGGATCAGGATTGGATTCCTGAAGCAAAAGGGACTTCTCTTTATATTCGTCCTTTTGTGATTGCAACTGAACCGTATCTAGGGGTAGCGCCTTCGAACCGCTATCAATTCATCGTCATTATGTCGCCAGTTGGCTCTTATTATAAAGAAGGCATTCATCCAATTCGAATTGCTGTTGAACAAGCATTTACCCGTGCTGTTAATGGAGGCACAGGTGAAGCGAAAACAGGCGGCAATTATGCATCTAGTCTAAAAGCACAAGAAGTTTCTGATAAGTCGGAGGCCAAGC
>NZ_JAZVJO010000190.1:0-1810 GCF_059453735.1 Peribacillus sp.
AATAATCTGCAGAACCATCATGAGCACCAATGATACGCCTAAAATTAAGAGCGACTGGCTCTTGATGGCTACGCCAAAAACATTGATATTTTCTGATGGCAACAGATTAGTTGGGTAGGCTTCAAGCTGTGCCCCCCGGAGAAAAATCATCCCATTTTCGATCAATAGTGATACCCCGATTGCCGTAATGAGTGCCGCAATTCTCGTTGCATTTCGCAGTGGTTTATAGGCAATTCTTTCAATGACGACGCCGAATATAGCACAGGCTGTCATTGAAATCAGCAATGCAGGAAAGAACGATAAATCTAGCACTGTAATCGAATAAAAACCGATAAATGCTCCCACCATGAACACATCACCATGTGCAAAGTTTATCAACTTAACGATCCCATAAACCATCGTATACCCGAGTGCGATCAGGGCGTAGATACTGCCTAATGAAATTCCATTAACTAGCTGTTGAAACAGTTCCATATTCCGACTCCCCTTTTAAATGGCTAAAATAGGAGGCAGAGCGCCTCCTATTCATCTATTGCTTATGGGTTAACCTTTGTTTCAAATTTTTGCTCGCCATTTACATATTTCAAAATGGAAGCTGATTTAATCGGATTATGATTTTCATCCAATTTCATGTTTCCAGAAACAAGGGCAAGACCGTCTGTGCTTTCTAAAGCATCTTTGATTTTCTCTGGTGTGGCATCTCCGCCCGCACGTTTAATGGCATCAGCAATGAAGTACGCTGTATCATAGCCAAGTGCAGCAAATGCATCTGGTGATTTGTCTTTGTATTTTGCTTTGAACGCAGACACAAATCCTTGGATTTTTTCATCTGGATCTTCTGCAGAGTAATGGTTTGTGATGAACGTATTTTCCAATGCTTCCGCACCAGCAATTTCAATTAATTTTGGAGAATCCCAGCCATCGCCGCCCATAAATGGAACGTCGATTCCTGACTCACGCGCTTGCTTTAAGATTAAGCCGACTTCTTCATAAAAAGCTGGAACAAATACAAAATCTGGTTTTGCACCTTTTATATTGGTTAAAGTCGCTTGGAAATCAGTGTCTTTTTGGACAAATGATTCTTCTTTAACAATCGTTCCGCCGCCCGCTGTGAAGGCTTCTTTAAATGCGGCTGCTAGTCCTTTTGAGTAATCACTCGAGCTGTCAATATAAATGGCAGCTGTTTTCGCCTTTAAGGTATCCTTCGCAAAGTTTGCCGCTACGGTTCCTTGGAAAGGATCGATGAAGCAAGTCCGGAAAACAAAGTCATTTAACTTGCCGTCTTTTGACGTAATATCTGAGTTTGTTCCTGTCGGTGTAATTAAGGGTATTTTCTTATCATTGGCAATTTGCACCTGTGCCAATGTATTTGTGCTTGTTGCTGCCCCAACCATAACCGATACATTATCCTGACTGGTTAGTTTTGTCGCGCCACCAGTAGCTTCAGATGCTTCGGACTTATTATCATATTTAATAAGTTTAAATTTCTTTCCATCAATACCTTCTTTATTTAGTTCTCCGATTGCCAATTCCATTCCTTCGACAACAGACTGTCCATATGAAGCACCACCACCAGTCAATTCTAGGTTTGCACCAATTTTAATGGTATCTCCATCCGATCCTGATTTTTCTGAATCACCGCACCCGGCTAATACACCTGCAGCCAATGACACTGATAGCAGAATTCCTGCTAACTTTTTCTTCTTCATGAAAATACCCCCTAGGCTTTTTAAATTGACATACTATTTTGAAATTAGTGTACATCAATATGAAGAACTCGTCTAGATGTCCTATTTTATTCTATTTAATG
>NZ_JAZVJO010000191.1:0-3406 GCF_059453735.1 Peribacillus sp.
GTTGAGGATAATGCACCAATCATTTGGAGAGGTCCGATGCTTGGCAAAATGCTCAACAGCTTTTTCAATGAAGTTGAATGGGGCGATCTTGATTACTTAGTTCTTGATCTTCCTCCTGGTACGGGTGATGTAGCGTTAGATGTACATTCAATGCTTCCATCATGCAAAGAAGTCATTGTAACCACTCCGCATCCAACAGCAGCATTCGTAGCAGCGCGGGCAGGTGCGATGGCGATTAAAACCGAACATGAGGTAATTGGAGTCATTGAGAATATGTCGTATTTCGAAAGCAAAACGACAGGTCAGAAGGAATATGTATTCGGTAAAGGCGGCGGTGCGAAGCTTGCAGAAGAACTACGTACAGAAGTTCTTGGGCAGCTTCCACTTCAGCAACCGGATTGGAACGAGGATGATTTTGCTCCGTCTGTGTATGCGGAAGATCATCGCTTAGGCAGAATATTCACAGATATTGCTGAAAAAATAGTGGCAAAAGTTAAGTAAAGACAAAGAGGCAGACTAATCGTCTGCCTCTGTTTTATTTTTCTTCTTGTTTATTGCCGGATGCGGTTGAAGCTTCTTTAGCTTTAGAAGAGTTTTCTTTTGACAATTCTTTTGCAGCTTTAAGTAAGATATCTTCAATCTTGGCTTTAACCAGCGGACTATCCATCGTTTCAATTAACGTTTCTTTAGAAAGTTCTCGCATTTCTTTAGTTTTGAGTAAGTCTTTAAACTCTTTCTGTAAGTCTGGTTCCTTCAATATATCAATAATCATCCCTCGATAGGTTGGATCCTTTGTTAAATCCTTTAAAAGTGTTTCATGTTCAGTCTTGAGGCTGTTTGCGTATGCTTTTGCGAACTTAGGATCTTTAAACGCCTTTTTCCAAAACTTTTTGCCGTCATCGGAGGTAAGTGTTTCTTTAATGGTCTTTTCTATTGCTTCTTGCTCCATGATAAATTCACTTTTTACTTTTTCATCTGATAATACATCTTGAACGGCTTTTTTACCTTCATCGGATTTAAGGATGTCCACAACCATTTTTTTTGTTTCTTCATAATCCAACTTCTCAGTGCTTGTCTCATTCTGGTTGCAGCCGGAACATATGAGACATAAGAAAAATATAGGTAAGATACCACTGTATCTCATAATCAGAGCCCCTTTCATTGTTTCATATTTTTAATATGGATTACTTGCTGGGTTTTATTCCGGATCTTAGAAAATGTAGATATTTGAAGTGGGAATTGTTACAATTAGATAAGGAAATGATCGACTGGGGGAGCATAATGAATAGCCGAAATATAGTGAACTTATTTATATCTACGTTAGTAATAGGTGGAGTAGCAGCGGGGCTTGCGGGGTTTGTTTTCCGTTGGGATCAATTTCAACCACTTTTTAGTTCTTTTGAAATAGGGGAAATAATTATATCGTTCATTTGGATGATTGGTGTAGGACTGATTTTCAGTGTCCTAAGTCAGGCGGGCTTTTTTGCTTATTTGACGGTTCATCGATTTGGTTTAGGGATATTTAAAAGTGTATCTTTATGGAATTCAGTACAGGTAGTATTAATTATCTTTGTTCTATTTGATTTAGTGTATCTTAGGTATACAAATTTCGCTTCAAAGGGAGAAGCCCTATTTCCATATATAGCGGTTGCGATTATGTTATTGGTCATTGGTTTGATTACCGCTTACTTTAAGGCGAAACAAACAAATAAGCAGGCCTTTATCCCTGCCTTGTTTTTCATGACCGTAATCACAACATTGGAATGGACACCTGTTCTACGTGCGGATGATGACAGCTGGATGTATTTCATGTTTATCCCGTTAATTGTATGTAATATTTATCAGTTGTTAATCCTGGACAAGCTTATTCGTAAATCACAGGTAGAGTTAGAAGCCAGAAGAGCGGAGAAAGCTGCTAGTAAGTCTAAAGGGAAAAATAAAGTGTTAAAGGAAGTTTAATATAGAAAGAGGCTGTCCCAGCACAGAAGGGGCAGCCTTTTTTTTACTGAATCTCTTCACTTTTGGTGCTTGAATTCGAAATCATTTCTGAAACGGTAACGAGGGTCAGTTTTTTTGCTTGTAGGTCTTGAATAAGTGCTGGCAAAGCTTTGTTGGTCTGTTTGGCAGAGTCAGAAGCGTGTAATAGGACAATATCCCCTTTATCTGCCCGGTGAACGTTTTGGACAATCTTTTCAACCCCTGGGTTGGTCCAGTCTTGAGAATCAATGCTCCAATGGACAACGGTATAGCCATATCGCTCGCTTATTTTGAGGAGCCTGCGATCGAAATGACCGGTGGGGGCACGTAGTAAGGTTATATCTTTTACATTTAGTTTTTTAAATGCTTCTTGGGCTCTGCCTATATCTTGCTGAATTTCCTCATCCTTTAATTCGGAATAATCTTTATAAGCGTATCCTAGCATTCCTATTTCATAACCTTCCTTTATAATCGATTCTACTATTTCTGGGTGTCTCTCCGCCCAAGAACCAGAAAGAAAGAAGGTAGCTGATCGAACGTATTCCTTTTTGAGGGTTTTCAATATAGGTACTGTTCTTTCGTCGCCCCATCCAATATTAAAGGTTAAAGCAATGTTTTTTTCTCCTTTATAAACGGCTTTAGGGCCACCAGAAGTAGAAAACACAGGGGCATGAAATAGATTTTGTACAAATAAAAACCAGGCGGAAAAGAAAGCAGCTAATAATATAAGGGCGGCTTGCTTAAACCCTCTTGAATGAAGAACCAAAAAAAACTTCATGTTTTTTATCACCTCGTCCATCTTCTCTTTTTTTCATCCTATGCTGTTTTTTGATATATATAACCTAGTTACGTAAGAAAGCATTTATAAAAACAGGATAACTAGCACAACATACATACATGTGGAGGTGGGACCAGTGTTTGGTATGATCATTGATGAAAAAGAGCGGCTTGAAATAGAGTATCTGTTAAAAAGAGAAATGGATGAGATTTTATTTGATTTTCAGGATGAAAGAATAGAATATATTGTGAAGAATGCTATGGAGGAACGGTATAAGATTTTGTTTGCGTTATTTAAGCGTATAGCACCAGCAAATGAGTGTATGAGGTATATTCCCGGTCACTTGAAGTCCAAAGATTAAGTGTTATCAATTTCTACTGAAAAAGGTTTTAGCGCAGTACTTAATTTTTTTGTAAAAAAACAAAAAAGAATCTTGACTATTGTTTTTAACGCTGATATATTAATAAAGCTGCTACAAGAGCTGACCGAGTATTCAATGGTTATCAAAAAACTTTTTGTAAAAAGTTATTGACGCAGTAAAAGAAATCATGTTATGATAATCAAGTCGCTTCGGAAGAAACGACAACGAAATTGCTCTTTGAAAACTGAACAAAACAAAGCGTCAACGTTTTAAAGAAGTGAGTACACACT
>NZ_JAZVJO010000192.1:0-2996 GCF_059453735.1 Peribacillus sp.
AAGAAGGGTATGTTCGAATTATGATGTATATATTGGGGAAAATATTTAAATGTGTCATACAAATAGGCTTGATATTTTTAATGTGTTGTATTAATATTAACTTAACAAATATATAAAGCGTTTTCATTCTAATTTTCGGAAGGAGTCTGGAAAATATGGGAACTTTAATCTGTAAGCACTGTAACTCTACAATTGATCATTTTGTAGATGAGAAAGTTACAACCCTTTATTCTCAATGTTCTGCACATTGCCATGATGAAGAAGGCGAAAAAGAATAGTAGATAGATAGATGAATAGAAGGATTCCCATCCTTTTTTTAAAATGACGAAGCAGCAATAAGCACCCAAACAGTTGTCAGGGTGCTTGTTGCTGCTTATTTTATTGCTTTATGTTCCTTAATGACGCGAAGTGAATTCATATCTGGATCTTCTGGTCCTTGAACAGGGAGGCCAGCTTGAATATTGGTTTGGATATAATCAAGATTTTCCTGCGTAATAATTTCACCAGGTATGAAAATTGGAATGCCGGGCGGGTATACCATCACAAATTCAGCGATGATCCGACCAACCGTTTCGTTAAAAGGTACAACTTCAGTTTCGGCATAAAATGCATCCCGAGGTGTTAAGGCCAGCAGAGGGATGGAAGGAAGCAAAACTTCAGCAGCCAATGTGTTTTTATCTGTTAAAGGTGCAAATTCAGCAGAAAGATTACTTAAGGCATTAAGAAGGATTTCAGCTTCAATTGATGTGTCTCCAGGTGTGATGATACATAAAATATTATATAAATCGGATAGTTCCACTTCAATATTATAGGTTTTACGAAGCCATTTTTCTACTTCATATCCTGTAATTCCTAGTTCCTTAACAGAGATAATTAGTTTAGTAGGATCAAAATCAAATGTAGCTTTTGATCCAATAATTTCTTCTCCTACACAATGAAGTAAAGGAATTTCATTAATCGCAGTTCTGAGCGATCGAGACAGCTTAATTGTTTCATCGATTAATTGATACCCTTCTGTTGCAAGCCTCTTACGTGCAACGTCAAGAGAGGCCAGCAGGATGTACGAAGTCGATGTGGTTGTCATCATGCTTAGAATAGATTGTACATGATTAGCAGAAACAAGACCTTCTCGGACGTTTAATACAGAACTTTGGGTCAGTGAACCACCAAGTTTATGAACGCTTGTAGCGGCCATATCAGCTCCTGCCTGCATTGCAGATAAGGGAAGTTCATCATGAAAATGAATATGGACACCATGAGCCTCGTCAACTAAAACAGGCACATGATAAGAATGAGCAATTTCTACGATCCTTTTTAAATCAGCTGATATTCCGAAGTACGTCGGATTAATCACAAGTAATCCTTTTGCATCCGGGTGAGCGCTCAGTGCATGTTCTACAGACTCGGTTGTAATCCCATGTGAAATCCCAAGGTTATTATCAATTTCAGGATGAATAAAGATCGGTACAGCCCCAGAAAATACGATTGCTGTCATGATGGACTTATGAACATTTCTAGGGATAATAATTTTATCTCCTGGTCCGCATACGGCCATTATCATGGTCATAATGGCTCCGCTTGTACCCTGTACGGAGAAAAATGTGTGATCTGCTCCAAAGGCTTCTGCTGCTAGGTCTTGAGCTTCTTTTATAATTCCCTTTGGCTGATGCAAGTCGTCCAAGGGGGCGATATTTATTAAATCAATGGATAAGGCATTATCTCCGATAAATTCACGAAATTCTGGATCGATGCCTTGCCCCTTTTTATGGCCTGGAATATGAAATTGTACGGGGTTCTTTGCTGCGTGTTTTTTAAGACCTGTAAATAATGGTGTTTCAAATTGGGACAATTCTTCTAGCCTCACTTCTGAAAAAATTTGCAATAATAAAACAAATGAATTATAGCATGGATAAGAACTTGTGTATAGGTTTTTACTGGAAGGATTGGAAAGGATAGAGCACATGACCGAAGATTATATACAGAAGGATATGGAAGGTTTTTTCTAGTCATCTGTACTTGATTTAGTTACACTATATTTACATGATATAGTTATTAAAAAAGGGGGAAATTTAATGGAATGGAAAACAAGGGTTACGGAAGTGTTTGGAATAACCTATCCAATTATTCAAGGTGGACTTGCGCACTTGGCCTATGCTGAACTTGCGGCGGCAGTGTCTAATGCTGGGGGATTAGGGCAGGTGACGGCTATGTCGCTTGACAGCCCGGAACAATTGCGTGAGGAAATTTTAAAAACAAAATCGTTGACAGATAAACCTTTTGGCGTTAACTTTGCTATTGGTCAGCATGGAAGGTCATACGAACATTTTTTAGAGGCTGCGCTTAAGGAGAATGTAGCAGCGGTCTCCGTAACAGGGGGGAACCCTGTTCCATTTATGAACCTTGTTAAAGATACCCCAGTAAAAAAACTGGTTTTAGTTGCAGCAAGAAAACAGGCTGTTAAAGCTGAACAGTCTGGTGCTGATGCGGTAATGGTTGTTGGCCATGAAGGGGGAGGACACCTTGGCAGAGATGATGTCGGCTCAATGGTATTAGTACCTCAAGTAGTTGACTCTGTTTCAATCCCTGTAATCGCTTCAGGCGGTTTTGGCGATGGTCGTGGGTTAATGGCAGCACTTGCACTGGGGGCAGAAGGTATTGAAATGGGAACAAGGTTTATTGCCACTAAAGAATGTGTACATGCTCATGAGGCTTATAAAAAGGCGCTCATTGAGGGGAATGAATATGATACAGTAGTAATTAAACGATCTATTGGTGCACCAGCACGAGCTATTGCAGGTGCATGGACAGATCAAATCCTGAAAATTGAACAGGAAAATGGCGGTTATGAACAATTAAAGGAATACATAAGCGGTCAAACTAATCAAAGATATATATTTGAAGGAAAAGAAGAGCAAGGATTTGGTTGGGCTGGCCAAGTAATGGGCCTTATTAAGGACGTTCCCGCCACGCATGAATTATTTAAAAGAATTATTGAC
>NZ_JAZVJO010000193.1:0-10441 GCF_059453735.1 Peribacillus sp.
CCTTCATTTTTCAAGGATTCACCCAAACGCTTGGCATTATCAATAATTTTTTGAGCATACTCATTAAAATCTTCTTCTAGTGCTTCACCAAACGCAACCGCTTTTGCCGCAATAACGTGCATCAACGGACCGCCTTGGATACCCGGGAAGATTGATTTATCAATTTTCTTGGCAAATTCTTCTTTACAAAGAATCATACCGCCGCGAGGACCGCGAAGTGTTTTGTGTGTAGTAGTTGTAACAAAGTCTGCATATGGAACGGGACTTTGATGAAGACCTGCTGCAACTAAACCAGCGATGTGCGCCATATCAACCATTAGGTAGGCACCCACTTCATCAGCAATTTCTCTAAATCGTTTAAAATCAATTTCGCGTGGATAGGCACTCGCACCCGCAACAATTAATTTAGGCTTATGTTGGCGTGCCTTTTCAAAAACGTCGTTATAATCAATTCGATGGTTTTCAGGATCAACACCATATTCAACAAAGTTATATTGTACACCACTGAAGTTTACAGGGCTGCCATGTGTTAAGTGTCCGCCATGCGATAAATTCATGCCGAGCACGGTATCTCCAGCTTCCAGCACTGTAAAATACACCGCCATATTCGCTTGTGCACCCGAATGCGGCTGAACGTTTACATGCTCAGCTCCGAAGATTTTTTTCGCGCGGTCCCGCGCAAGATCTTCAACGATATCAACGTATTCGCATCCGCCGTAATAGCGTTTGCCAGGATATCCTTCTGCGTATTTATTTGTCAAAACAGATCCTTGAGCTTCCATTACTGCTTCACTCACAAAGTTTTCAGAGGCAATTAGTTCAATCTTGCTTCTTTGACGCCCTAATTCCTGCTGGATTGCTTTGTACACTTGTTCATCTTGCTTTGCTAAACGGTTCATTCGGATATCCTCCTTGTGATTGACTGTACAAACGCCTTTGACACGTAAATACGAACGACGTAATTAGCCGTCCTCTTAAATTTCCTCTTTCATTTTACCATGTTGCACTAAAGAGTGGTAGTCTCGAGTTTTTTTATTATTTCGAACATTTAACAGAAAAATAATAACTATTGTTCGTCTTATCTTTAATTTTAGTTCTTTTTTCTCTGTATTCCAGCCATTAATAAACTAATTTACTTATTATCAAACAACTACAAAAATTCACCAATCAATAAGTAAACCCGGTTTCCAAATAGGAACCGGGTGCGTTTTACGTACAATGTTTATTCTCTTCAAGAGCTTTATAAATCGCGCGCTCTCCGCCAATCAATTTAGGACGGGTCTTTGCCATCGTGACATGAGCCGAACCGATCTCTTTAATCGAGGTACGAATTGGAACTGCAACCTGTTTCAGATGCATTCCAATAAATGTATCGCCAATATCGATTCCTGCATCAGCTTGTATTTGTTCGACTACAACTGGATCGTTAAACCGGCGATACGCGTATGACGCCATGGCCCCTCCCGCTGTTCGGACTGGAATGACTGAAACAATACCGTAGTTTTTTCGTTCAGCCGTTTCACGTTCTACTACGATTGCTCGATTTAAATGTTCACAGCATTGAAACGCGAGTTCGATTTTCGTCTTACTCTGCAGGTCCGACAGTTCATCAAAAATAACTTCCGCTACTTTATCTGTTCCCGCGCTGCCGATTTGTTCACCAATCACTTCACTTGTACTGCAGCCTATAATCAGCACCTGTTTTTCTTTAAGCTGGGCTTCATTTTGGAATTCGTGTACTAAGGTTTTCAAGTGATTTTTCCATATCGTAAGTTCCGTTTTTAAAGAAGATTCCATTGTCATAAAAGACAGCAACCCTTCCCGTTACAGATCCTAATTATTTTGTTCTTCGTATTCTGTTATTTTGCCGATTCGATTGGCGTGTCGTCCACCTTCAAAATCAGATGTCAGCCAAGCTTTCGCAATCTCTCTTGCTAAACCAGGTCCAATTACACGCTCACCCATAGCTAGAACATTACTATCATTATGTTCACGAGTTACTTTAGCCGTAAACACGTCATGAACTAGTGCACATCGGATGCCTTTTACCTTGTTAGCAGAAATACTCATACCAATTCCAGTCCCGCAAATTAAGATACCGCGGTCAAATTCACCTGAAGCTACTTTTTTCGCTACAGGAAGGGCATAGTCTGGATAATCGACTGATGTTGAGCAATCACATCCAAAGTCCTCATAGTTGATTTCAAGCTCGTCGAGTAAATTTTTTATTTCTTCACGGAGTTGAATTCCTCCGTGGTCAGAAGCAATTGCCACTTTCATGATAAATTTCCTCCTCATAATAGCTATAATCGTCTCTTTATTGTGTCACAAAAAACAGCAAAGATAAAGCCGCGTGAGCAGATTGATTTTTAATTCAGTTTGGTAAGATTCTTCAGGTATTTCCTAACTTATTTTACACCTGAAAACGTACGATTGTTTGCTTTAACTTATCCGCTTGTCCTTTTAATTCATGGACTAGTTGATCGACTTGCTCAATAACCTGTGTCTGTTCTTGCGTTGCTGAAGTGACTTCTTCAGCCCCTGCTGAAGTCTCTTCAGCAATGGCTGCAACTTCCTGAGACTGATGAGACGTTTCATGAATGCTATCCATCTGACGACTGACAAGTTTAGTAATTTCCTGAACATCATTAACCACATGATGAACCGCTATTGTCACTTCCTCAATGGCTGCATTTGTTTCCGCACCTTTTTTTGCTTCTTGATTAGCTGAGGTCACTTGATCGCTGATTTGTTGTACCACACCCTGTACATCTGATTGTATGGTCTGAATCAAAACGGAAATCCCCTTCACAGCGTTCGCACTTTCATCAGCAAGCTTTCGTACTTCTTCTGCAACAACAGCAAAGCCTTTACCATGGTCACCTGCCCGGGCTGCTTCGATTGATGCATTTAAAGCTAATAAGTTGGTTTGTCCAGCAATATCCCCCACCAGCTGGATAATCTGCTCCACCTTCTTTGCATTTTCCTCCAAACGCTTTACCGCTTGCAGCGACTCACGATTTTCCTCTGCCAACAATTGAATCCCCGAGACCAGTGAATTTATTACATCTTTACTTTTTTCCAGCTCAGAGACCATTACATGTGAAGTCTCAGCCGAACTATTTGCTTTTCTTTGGACTTCTTGGGCAATCCGTATGACATCCTCGACCGATTCAGCTGTATTCTGGATGGATACAGCCGAACTATCTGCACCTTGAGATATTTCCTCAATTGTTCGGTAAATTGTTTCTGCCTGTTCAGCAGCATGAGAAGACTTACTTGATATGTGAATTACTTTTTCATTGGTTTCTGTAAAATTTTCATCAATGGTATTAACCATTTCCCGCAAGTTAGACAGCATCAAATTAAATGCGTTACCAAGAGAACGGATTTCATCGTCAGTTTTTGAAACGTCCACATCTTCCCTAATATCCCCAACAGCTGCCTTTAACGCGACCTTTTCAAGTCTTCGAAGCGGATTAACAATCAACCCTGCTGCAAAAAAAGCCAGGACACTCGACCAGATGATACCGAGCAATAACGTACCAAAAGCAAACGCCGTCTCATTCCATTCATTAAAAAACAGTGGATACACCAAATAGATACATAGAGCGCTTGTTGTATACGTAATGAATGCTAAAGCAGTAATAAACAGCACAAGTTTCTTTCGCAGACCAAATTTATAGTGCGTCTTTTTTTCTCCCAATTTCAGATCCCCCTGTTACTTTGCTATTCTCTCAACTTTCTTAGCAGCCCATCAATCAACCCATCTAGTTCATTGAAGGTTTGTTTATATCGTTCAACCGACCCGCCAAATGGATCAATAACATCTCGATTAATCTGATCACTTATAACAAATTCTTTTAAGGTAAATGTTTTATCCATGGCACGCGGATATGCGTTCATAATCAGTGCTTTATGGCTTTCCGTCATCGTAAAAATATGTGTTGCCCACTCAATTTCAGAGTCGGTTAAAAGCTGCGATGAATGCACATGCTCAAGACTATTCTGTTTCATAACGTTCTTAGCATGACTAGACGCATCCTGACCCGCTTCAGCATATACACCAGCGGACTTTACTTCGATTTCTGGAATTTGTTTATTTTTTAAAATCGCTTCGGCCATAGGGCTTCGACACGTATTGCCGGTGCAGACAAATAAGACTCTATACATTCTAAACCCTCCTTTCTACGACTTTATACTAGTTTTATCTCCTATTCACTTACTATACATATCGACCATAATAGGGAAAAATCAAACGCATTCTTACATTTAATACAAATTATATTTGAGACAGGGTCACAAGTAAGGGGGAAGTACACAAAAAAACAAGCAAAACTCATGCTTGTTTTTTTGTGTATCATCATTATATATTTTTAGAAATTAAACTGGCTATAGCTAGCTAAATGGAAAAAAGGAGTTTTAGACCAAAGGCAAAAAGGACACTTCCGCCAAGTAATTCGCTATACACGCCTAAGTACCCTTGAACCCTTCTGCCAATCAACAACCCCAACCAAGTTAAAATCGTTGCAGCCATCCCAAAGCACATAACGGTCACAATTGTCCGGGCACCATAAATCCCAAGGGAAAGTCCGACCGAAAAGCTATCGAGACTGACGCTCAGTGCAAATAGAAGCAGGCCTGGTCCTATAGGAGCAAGTAACGGACCATCCCCTTCTCTCAAAGCCGAAATAAACATTTGTATACCTAAAAAAAGGAGTAAAAATCCACCGGCATAGTTGGCAAAGACTCCAAATTGACCTGAAATGAACCTGCCGGCGGCCATCCCTGCAATCGGCATCAATATATGAAAAAATCCGACTGTCAGGCCAATAAAAAATATCTGGCGCAACCGGAGCTTGAACATTCCCATTCCAAGCCCAATCGAAAAGGCATCCATTCCTAAGGCAAATGCCATGATCAATAATGTGACAAGTTCTCCAGCGGCTGATTCCAAACAATTCCCCTCCCCGGACATGCATATATCATGTTATGCATGTCCGAAAAAGATTAGAAGAAAAGAAATCTATTCGCTGATAATTTGATGGCCCGCAGCTTTTACTAAACGATTCATGATTGCTTCGCCAATACCGGCATCCGGGAAGCTTTCACTTAAAATTAAATCCACGTCAAGTTCGTCAAACGCTCGCAGCGTGTCATACAAACCCGCAGCAACTGTTTTTAAATCAGCGAGCGTTCCCGGACACATAATCCAATCTGCGTCATAGGCTTGTTCATGCTCTTTTGCTGCTAAGACCGCTACCTTCATACCCGCTGCTCTTTTTTCATTAACCAACTGCTGTAAAAAAGCTTGGTCACCTTTAACAAGGACTAAGGGTGCTTTTGGTGCATAGTGCGTATATTTCATACCAGGAGATTTCGGTACAGCCGACGTTTGTTTCAAGGCAGGATCTTGAGTAACCGGTCCAATCACGGACTCTATTTCTTCTCTAGTAATGCCCCCGGGACGAAAAATAACGGGGATGCTTTCTGTACAATCAATGACAGTCGACTCAACACCTACTCCAGTTGGTCCACCATCGACAATTCCAGCAATTTTTCCATTTAAATCATCGTGAACATGACCCGCCGTAGTTGGACTAGGCTTCCCCGAGGTATTCGCACTTGGTGCCGCTATAGGTAAACCACTCGCACTGATTAAACTAAGTGCAACGGGGTGGTCAGGCATACGAACCCCTACTGTATCTAAGCCAGCCGTAACCAAATCGGATAAGACATTTGGCTTTTTTTCAAAAATAATCGTTAACGGTCCCGGCCAGAAGTAATTCATCAGGTCCTTCGCTTTTTGCGGTATCACCGTTGCAATATCTTGTAATTGTTCAATAGAAGCAATGTGAACAATCAGCGGATTATCACTAGGACGTCCTTTTGCTTCGAATATTTTTTGGACCGCTTCATCGCTCTGAGCATTTGCTCCTAGTCCATAAACAGTCTCTGTTGGAAAAGCAATAACCTCATTTTTTCTTAACTTATCTGCAGGCTGTGCGATTTGTGGATAACTTTTAAGATTATCCACATTCTTATCCACTAACCAGAGTTTTGTTTCCACAATAAACACCTTCGCTCTTCTCGTTGGTTTTTTATTCGACAAAATCAGCTATCATCCGTGTTTTTCAAAAATTCTTCTTTGAAAGTATAAAAGAACTGAAAAAAGAAAACAAGTGTTATCCACAAATTGTGGATAACACTTGTTAAACTGTGGATAAAGTTGTGGATAGAATAACGTTTTTAGAGAATTCTGTGCATAAATTGGCAATTTTCTAGTTTTTTAAGCTTTTCCACATGTGGAGAACTTTTTATTTCTTCCGGCAGCTGTTTGATTTCTGCTTCCGTAAAGCCAAAGGACTTAAAAAATTGAATCGATGATATTTTATCCGTTGCCATGTATAATGACTCTAATTTATGCATACTTGCTGATACGAGCAAGTGCTCAATTAAGAACGGGATTTTTTCTTTAGGAAAAGAACTAGCAAAAACACAAGAACGAAGCAGCCCATATTTACCGCATGGTATCAGTCCAGCTGCTCCTATTAAACGGCCGTTTTGGTTTTTCGCGATGAGATAATAATCATACTGATTTTGCACTTCTTCCACATTCAGTTTGGCTGAACCTAGAAACTCAATTAGTTCATCCACATCTTCTTCACTTGCCTGCAAAAAAACAGCTGACATCCAATCCGCTCCTTTTCTTTCTTACTAGCGTATGAATAGGAGGGGAAACTAGAACCATTAAAAGAGATCCGTAAATAATTCTGCAAAGAAGGATTTCACGACAACGGGTGACTCTTCCTCACCAGTATACACATTGGCAGTAGCCACATCGTCTGCATTACTATCCTCGACTGTTTCTGGTTCGCTCTCTGACTCTTTATCTGCAGGTTGAGTCGTTATTTCTTCTGCAACCTCAACAGGGGTTTCTTTCGATTCAACTGATGTCTGCCCCGATGTGTCTGTATCTTCAACGAAAGGTGTCTGACTGACAGCTGTTCCATTTGAAAAATCTAAGAAACACAGAGGTGGAAATAATACACACCACCAGTTAGCTCCTTCTCCGGCACCGAGCGTGATGACGATTGCTTCGTAAACACCTGCAGGATACAAATACTGACCATATAGCTTAGTCGGGAAATCCGCTTTTCCAAATTCAACAGTGACTGACTGATTAAGCCCTTCACGTTTGACTACTTCTTCTGCTGTCGCTTGAATTTCAGGAAGATGGCTGGTAATTACCTTTCGAGCTTCATCAATCGAGGTAAGATCTTGTACCCATGCTGTGATATCTTGGTTCACTTCATCCCGAATTAACCGTTTTACAGTTTGGTCATTCTGTTCATCACTATTGGCTAATATTCTTAGTCTGATGGCTTCATTAGGTATCATAACTGCTGCCTGTGCATCGACGCTTTCAACCTTCGGTGTATATAAACTTAAAATGGTTCCACAAGTAAGTAGTAATAAATAAAATAAGGCCAGATATTTTTTGTTCATTTCCTCTCCCCCTCACAAAAAATAGTCTCGCCATATTCTCTCTATCTTAAACTAGTAAAAAATAAAAAGAGTCGTTCCACGGCTTCGAGAAACCGTACGGATACGGCACTCGAATCATGAAATCGACTCTTTTACATTTATTCTTTCAGCTCTGCAAAGACCATACGATCTTTTCTGTTAATATCGAATTCAACAGAGACGGCTGCATCAGGAAAAGCAGATTTAAGCATTTCTGCCACTGCTTCTCCCTGACCCGCTCCTACTTCAAACCCGATTAATCCCGGGCGATTCATCACACACGGTAACTCTGTCATAAACCGACGATAAAAATCAAGGCCGTCAACACCCGCAAATAACGCTCGATGCGGTTCATGGCCGGTCACAACAACCGACATTGTTTTCTCATCATCATCGGGAATATAAGGAGGATTTGAAAGGACAATATCAAAACGGCGGCCCTGACTTATAAACGTTGATAATAAATCGGCTTCGATAAATTCAACATCAGCATCAAGCCGCTTCGCATTCTCCTTAGCTACATCAAGTGAAGCGGAAGCAATATCTGAAGCCGTAACGCTAAGCTCCGGTGCCTCTAGCTTCATCGTAATCGCAATCGCGCCGCTTCCAGTTCCAATGTCCGCTAGGTTTAGATGGTTGTTTGTAGAAAAGATTTTTTTCAGTCTATATACCGTCTGCTCAATTAATTCTTCCGTTTCGGGCCTCGGAATCAATACCTCTTCATTTACTAAGTAGGTTCTTCCATAAAACTCTTCACTGCCAATTAAGTACTGCACTGGAGTCCCTGCACAATGTTCCGCTACTTTTTGTTGAAATTCAATCCAAATAGGCTCATCTAACACACTTTGTAACTCTGCAAGCAGCTGTGACCTTTCCATACCCAGTAAATGTCTTAACAACAGTTCTCCTGCATTTGCATCCCGCTCATGACTTAGTAAAAAAGAAGAAGCCCACTTCAGGGCTTCATAAACCTTTATGCTGTCTTTATTCTTCTGCATTTTGTAGTCTCGCTGATTGGTCTGCCACAATTAATGCATCAATGACCTCATCGATTTTTCCTTCCATAATCTGATCAAGCTTTTGGATGGTCAAACCGATTCTATGGTCCGTTACGCGGTTTTGCGGGAAATTGTACGTACGGATTCGTTCAGAACGGTCTCCTGTTCCTACAGCTTGCTTACGATTCTGGTCATATTCAGCTTGAACTTCACGCTGAATCTTATCGTAAACACGGGCACGCAGTACCTTCATTGCTTTTTCTTTGTTTTTAATCTGAGATTTTTCATCTTGGCAGGATACCACCGTCATGGTAGGAAGGTGAGTTAACCGAACCGCTGACATGGTCGTATTAACACTTTGTCCTCCAGGTCCGCTTGATGTAAACGTGTCTGTCCGAATATCTTTCTCATGAATATTCACTTCAACTTCTTCAGCCTCAGGAAGCACAGCTACTGTAGCTGTTGAGGTATGAATTCTTCCACCCGATTCGGTTTCTGGGACACGTTGAACACGGTGAGCACCATTTTCAAATTTAAGTTTAGAAAACGCACCATTTCCGTTAACCATAAAGATAATTTCTTTATATCCGCCTAAACCTGTAGGATTGGCATCAATAACTTCCGTTTTCCAGCCTTGCACCTCAGCAAAACGGCTGTACATACGATATAGACTCCCAGCAAAAAGGGCAGCCTCGTCACCACCGGCAGCTCCACGAATTTCAACAATAACGTTTTTGTCATCATTCGGATCTTTTGGAATAAGAAGAATCCGAAGCTTTTCTTCCAATACCTTCATATTATCTTCAAGCTCATGAACTTCTTCCTTCACCATGTCACGCATGTCAGAATCAAGCTTTTCATCAAGCATCATCTTAGCTTCTTGGTACTGTTCCCGAATAATTTTATATTCTTTATAAGCCATAACCGTGTCTTGAATGTTGGATTGTTCCTTAGAGAATTCTCTAAGCTTGTTATTGTCATTAATGACTGCAGGGTCGCTTAATAATTCATTTAATCTTTCATATCTATCTTCCACTGCCTGTAAACGATCTATCACAATCTTCACCTCATAATTTCCGAGTATCCTTATTCCCGCCACTCGCTGGGACATTATATACTTGATTGGCCATTCGGCTTTCAATCCATTTCTTTAATTATAGTATAGGTGAATAAACAACGTCAAAGGCAATGAAATATCCATCAGTAAATTTCACCCAAAATCTCAATCACTTATCAAGCTGTATATTGAAGTCATAACCTGGAATCGTATTCCTCAATAAATTATGGATTCTTATTTTTTCTTTCTTCCATTCTTCTTTTGAGTCGATTTTGCCGCGGCTGTCCACTTTTACCGTGATCGTCTCTCCATTCACCCAAACTTGCTTTGCTTCGTATGGTGTCGTCATCCTTACCACATATTTAACATTTTCAATATCTTCCCCAATGTCTTGGGAAACAACAGCGGTACTGCGATTGTTGTTCATGCTTTGATCAACCGTATGATCAGGATATCGATCATTGTATCGCTGAGAAACTTGTCTCGGATTGTTGGTCATTTGCTCCATCTCATTGCTCTCCTGTTTGTCTGCCGCATTATCATTTGAACAGCCAGAAGCCAAAGTGAACATACAGGCTGTCAGCAGCCATTTATACTTCTTATTCTTCATGGATGTATCCTCCTGTTTTTCTTATTTGGCGTTAGCTTGCCCAAAATAATCAGGAACATCCATATTTTTTTAAAAAACCACAAAGAAAAAGCCCGAAGACGATAGTCTCCAAACTAAGACTGTAGACAAACTCGAGTGAGATTTAAAATCGAGATGTTGATTTCCATTCCAGGCGCTTCGCTTTCCGCGGGCGGGCGGTGAGCCGCATCAATGCTCACGCTCCTTCGGGGTCTCACCTGTCCCGCTGTT
>NZ_JAZVJO010000194.1:0-4078 GCF_059453735.1 Peribacillus sp.
CGTAGCGTTTTTTAGCAGCTTTTATTCAACACTTAACTGGGGCTTTTGGGGGCTCTTTACCCTAGGAACCATTCCAGGGGTGGATCACTCCGTTTTTCTTCTTGTAGATGGAATCATTGCTCTGCTTGTAGCACTTATCGGTCTGCTCATATATGCTGTTAATATTTATGATGCGCTGAATAATGGGCGGAAGCGGGACAGAGGATTATCTTTAAATAGTGTGAGAGAACAATACCATAACTTATTAGATAATGGTTTTCCGTATTTAATGATATCACCCGGATTTTTATTACTAATATTTGTGGTTATTTTTCCAATTTTATTTGTAATCTTGCTATCCTTTACCAATTATGACTTATACCACTCACCACCGGCGAAGCTTGTGGATTGGGTAGGCATTCAAAACTATATTGATATTTTCAGTTTAGATCTTTGGAGAAAAACCTTTTTTGGTGTTCTCGGCTGGACCATTGTTTGGACATTCGGAGCAACCACCCTGCAGGTCGCAATTGGTGTATTCCTAGCCATTCTTGTAAATCAAAAGGATCTAAAAGGAAAAGCCGTTATTCGGACCTTTTTGATTTTGCCATGGGCAGTACCGGCATTTATCTCAATCTTGATCTTTTCAGGTATGTTCAATGAAACATTTGGGGTTATTAATAATGGCATTCTCGCATCGCTAGGAATTGATGCCATTCCATGGATGACGGAAGAAATGTGGTCTCGGGTCGCGCTGATACTTATTCAATCTTGGTTAGGCTTTCCGTTCATTTTTGCTATGACTACGGGAGTATTGCAGTCGATTCCAGAAGAATTGTACGAAGCTGCCACAGTAGACGGAGCATCGATTTGGCAGAAGTTCCGGAGCATTACCCTGCCCATGGTTCTCTTTGCTACCGCACCGATCATGATTACCCAGTATACCTTTAACTTTAATAACTTTAATGTCATCTTCCTCTTTAATGGAGGGGGACCAGCTTTACCAGGGCAAAATGCCGGCGGCACGGATATCTTGATTTCGTGGATTTATAAGCTGACGATGACATCTGCTCAATATGGGAAAGCTGCGGCGATTACCATGTTGTTATCACTAATTGTAGTTACGGTTGCCCTATGGCAATTTAAACGGACTAAATCATTCCAAGAGGAGGATATGATGTGATGAGTGTAAAAACAAGTAAAATTATCCGCTTAACGGTCTCATATCTGCTCCTTCTTTTGGCTGTATTTATTGTCGTATATCCGCTTCTCTGGGTAATTGGTTCTTCCTTTAACCCTGGACAAAGTCTTTCAGGCTCTTCCATGTTTCCTAAGAATCCAACGTTAGCTCATTATCAATACTTGTTTGATACTGAGAAGTCTAACTATCTTAACTGGTATTTCAATTCTATGAAAATCAGTATCTCAACCATGATCCTTGCGGTGATTGCAGTATCCTGTACAGCATATGCCTTTTCTCGCTACCGATTTATCGGACGGAAGAATGGATTGTTAACATTCTTGGTCTTGCAAATGATTCCAAACTTTGCAGCTTTGATCGCCATTTTTGTTTTAGCGAATCGTACTGGATTACTTGATACTCATTTAGGCTTAATTCTTGTATATGTCGGCGGCCAAATTCCAATGAGTACATGGCTGATGAAGGGATACTTAGATACAATTCCAAAAGAGCTTGATGAATCAGCGAAAATGGATGGAGCGGGGCATTTCCTTATTTTTAGAAAAATAATTATGCCATTGGCAACTCCAATCGTAGCGGTTGTCGCACTCTTTGCCTTCATTGCTCCATTTGGTGATTTCATCCTCGCCCGAATTTTACTTCGTTCCGAAGAGAAATTCACCATGGGTGTTGGACTATACGAAATGGTTGCTAAGCAATTTGGTAATGAATTCACGACTTTTGCGGCAGGTTCTGTTCTAATTGCTCTTCCAATTGCCGGCTTATTCCTAATGTTCCAGAAATATTTCGTTTCGGGTTTGACGGCAGGGGGCACAAAAGGCTAATCTTAAAGGCGTAAAGAAGTTTAAGTAGGGGGAACGGTAATGAAAAAAAGCGTGTTTTTAGTCGTTTTAATTCCGTTTCTTCTTTTTTACGCCATGCCAACAGGTGCAGCTGAAAAAGAAGGAAGAGAATGGCAAGATGAAGTTATTTACTCGATTATGGTTGACCGTTTTAATAACGGCAGCAGTGAGAACGATAAAAATCTCGACGTAGATGATCTAACTGCCTATAACGGGGGAGACTTTGCAGGAATTACAAAGAAATTAGATTATTTAAAGGATATGGGATTCACGTCCATATGGCTGACACCTATCTTTGACAATGAAGAAGGCGGTTACCATGGCTATTGGATTAATGACTTTTACAAAACTGAAGAACATTTTGGAACTATAGAAGAATTTAAGACCTTAGTTAAAGAAGCACACGATCGTGATATCAAAGTTATTCTTGATTTTGTCGTGAATCATGTAGGACCCAATCATCCTTTTGTAAGTGATCCAGAGAAAAAAGATTGGTTCCACGAAAAGAAAGAAATTACAAACTGGAAAGATCAAGAGGAAGTTGAAAATGGCTGGATTTATAACCTGCCGGATTTAAATCAGGATAATCCAGAAACAAGCGACTATCTAATTGATGCAGCTAAGTGGTGGATTAATGAGACGGATATTGATGGCTATCGTCTTGATACAGTTAAACATGTTCCAAAGACGTTTTGGACAAAGTTTGCGAGTGCTGTGAAAGAAGAGAAAAAAGATTTCTTTTTAATTGGTGAAGTATGGGATAAAGACCCGACTGTTATTGCAAGTTATCAGGAAACAGGAATCGATGGTTTTATGGACTTTGCACAAAATGACAGTCAGCGGACTGCTTTTCAAAAGACAGACCAATCATTAAGTTGGCTTTTCTCTAATCTAGAACGGAACGAAACAATGTTTAATAAGCCTGAAATACTCGGTCAATTCATTGATAACCATGATATGTCTCGCTTTACGTACCTCTCTGCTGCTAATAATAATCATCCAGGAACACGCTGGAAGCAGTCATTAGCATATATGTATACGACACCAGGTATCCCTATTATCTATTATGGATCCGAAATTGCGTTAAATGGCGGAGAGGATCCAGATAATAGAAAACTAATGGATTTTAGAACAGATAAAGAATTGATTGAATATATTACGACTCTCGGCAGGTTACGAGCAGAGTTGCCAAGCCTAACAAGAGGGGATACAAAACTGCTGTATGAGAAAGACGGGATGGCGGTATTCAAACGTTCCTACCAAGATGAAACGATTGTCGTCGCTTTAAATAACACAAAAGCTACGCAAACAGTTGTACTTGAAAAAGGGATGATTGAGAAGGATAAAGAGTTAAAGGGCTTGCTTCAAGGAGACTTGGTTCGTAGTGAGGGAGACACCTATAAGATTATTATCGATCGAGAAGAGTCAGAAATATACGCTCTTACTGATAAAACGGGCATAAATAAAACGTTTTTATTTGCGATAGCCGGTATTCTTGTCCTATTTGCTATTTTCATCGTCATGCTTATAAAACGAGCTAAACGTAAGGAATAACAGATAATTTCCCCCTTTCGAACAAGGCAGCCTAACTTTCACACAAACAAATGGTGAAAGACGATGCAACTAAGAGTTTGGGAGGGGTACATATGGAAAGAAAATGGTGGAAAGAAGCAGTCAGCTATCAAATCTATCCAAGGAGCTTTATGGATAGTAATGGAGATGGCATAGGGGATTTAGAGGGTGTTAGGTCAAAATTAGATTACTTAAAAGAACTTGGAGTTGACGTTATTTGGATTTGTCCATTTTATAAATCGCCAAATGCGGATAACGGGTATGATATTAGCGATTATCAAGCGATTTCGGGTCAGTTCGGTACGATGGAGGAATTTGATACCTTACTCTCAGAGGTACACAAACGAGGAATGAAGTTAATTCTTGACCTGGTGATCAACCATACTAGTGATGAGCACCCTTGGTTTATTGAGTCTCGTTCGGCAATGAATAATCCCAAACGTGACTGGTATATCTGGCAGGATGGCAAAGGGAATCAAGAGCC
>NZ_JAZVJO010000195.1:0-5286 GCF_059453735.1 Peribacillus sp.
TATTCACTTAAATACATTATCAAAGAATTTACAGACCACGATCATCATCATAAAGAACAAATTATTCATTTCCTTAAGAAATATAGCTTTGTCGTTTAACTTTTCTGCAGGTATTTCATTCAGTTCTTTCACTAGCAGTTCCCTAGTATCTTTTGCTTCCATAAGCAGCGTTGACTGTGATATGCCGGATTTTGCATAATCAGATGCATTTTTATTAAAGGGTTCAAAACGAGGAAACTTCATTCCCTTTTCCTGCCTTACAGATGGAATAACTTCGGACAATAGATGATGATCCCAAGCAGTAATATGAGCTATTATTTCACTAATAGACCATTTACCTTTGGATATCGGTTTAGACCATAATGTTTCATCCAAATCTACTAGTGTGTTTAACCAAGATGAATAGTTACTTAGATTCCTAATCTCATTCATTTCCTGTCCCCTCATTTCTATCATCACTACACATAACATAACATAAATCCAGATTTTAACAAAACGTATGTTCTTGTATTTATAAAAAAAAACAGGCTGCGGGTATTTTAATCATTTACGAAGACATTGTAATTCCGCCATTAATATGAATGCATCGTCCCGTAATATATGCACTCTTTCATCAGATGCCAGCAATACATAAGCTCCAGCATGATCGGCCGGCTGCCCCGGGCGTCCTAGTGGTTCATTACTGCCAAATTCCGCTACCTGTTTTTCATTGAATGTAGCCGGAATTAGCGGTGTCCAGATTGGTCCTCGTGCAACCAGATTGACCCGGATTCCTTTTTCCGCCAAGTTCTGGGCTAGGCTTCGCGTAAACCCGACGATGGCGCCTTTTGTGGCTAATCTCCATCAATTTCATAGGCGTAAAGAGTTTTTCAAATGAATGTGCAAACACAACTAAAAGGCCGCAAGTTTGCAGCCTATCTCCTACATTTATTCACTATGATTTCCTATAAAAAAACGAAAGCACCGGACCTCTTTTTCCTATTGTCTTTCATCCTGTCGTGCATTTTGCTGCAGAAGATCACGAATTTCTTTTAAATATTGCTCGGTGGCAGGTACTTCTACGACTACTTCTTTGACTTCTTCTTTTTTTCTAAAGAGAGAATTGGCTATCTTCATAAATATGAAAATCGCAAATGAGATAATGAGGAAATCGATTATCGCTTGAATAAATGATCCATATCGAATACTTGCTTCTCCTACAGGATAGGACAACGCCGAAAAATTCACTCCACCTAGTAAAATACCAACTATCGGGGTAATAATATTTTCTACGAGTGATGAAACGATTTTACCAAAAGCAGCGCCCATCACTACAGCGATAGCAAGGTCGAGAACATTTCCTTTAGATATAAAAGCCTTGAATTCTTTTATCATGACACCTACACCCTTCTATTCACTATTTACTATTAGCTTATCAGATAGCTAGATAAATTTGAACAGGGGATGCAGGCTCTGTTTTTTCTACCTGCCTAATTCAGAATGCTGTACCGTTTCTTTTTTTCGTATATCGATTAAGACGAAAACAAAAAACAGTGCAAGTACCGTACCGGCAAGTAAAAAGCCTCCCTTAATACCCAGTGGCAGCAGACCCAGTACGGATGATCCAACAACCACACCTATGGAGAAAAATGCGTAAAAATAACCATAAGCCTGTCCGCGCAGTTCTGGTTTTATTGATTGAATCAACAGTGTATTAATGGACGGAAATAAAAAGGCGAATCCTACTCCGTAGAGTGCCATCACGCTGTATAACGTAATCGTGGTCGTCATTTGGCCGATTAACAATTGACATATAGCTAATATCCCAACCCCAATCATTAAGGTATGCACTGGAGCCACACGGTCAAACACACGATTGGTCGGTAAAATAAAGACCAGTACCGCTACAATCCCAAACATACTCAACAGGGTTCCTGACATACGTGAACTAAACCCAAGGGATTCCACATACAACGGCAGCAGATAAGCTAGCACACCTTGAGAGAACATTAGGAAGAAGGCACCCATAAATGCTTTTTGCACACCAGAGTTCCAGCTAAATGACGTACGACGCTCATTACTTTTTTCCTTACTCTTATTTAGATGCCTTAAAAAGGCGGCACCAACGATTAAAAGACTCCCTAGGATTCCCACAAATGCAAATACATTCGGAACTGAGGTTTTGCTCGCCATTATTCCACCGAATGCCGGACCCACAATCGCAGCAATCCCAACAATTGAACCCGTTATCGCACTTTTACTGCCCTGCTCATTGTTTGCGGTTGTATTAGCCAATAACGTAAATGCTGCTGGTACAATTAATCCACTAAAAAAGCCATGTAATGAACGTACGACCAGTAAAGTTAAGGAATCATCAACCAGTTGGTACGCAAAAAGCGCCGCACTTGTTGTACCTAATCCAACTAACATAATTTTCAATGGACCAACCTTATCCGTTAACATACCTGAAGCAACATTCCCAAAGGAATTCGTAAATGAATACAAGCCGACTACAATTCCAGCGATAACTGTACTTGCTCCAACAGATGTCGCAAATGTACTCATAACCGGAAGTTGCACAAATAGATCAATAAATGAGAAGAAAATAATACAATAGACGATCCATGACATCTTAAATGGCTTCACCGTATAACGATGCTGCACTTTTTTTAAATAGTAATCAAATATAAAATTCCCAAATGGTATAAATGCTGCAAGCAAGGCTGTAATTGACCAGCCAATGGACCATTGAATACGAAGTGCTGCATATATTATAGTAACGATGTATAACACGAAAATCCCCCCGTGTATACTGCCGTTAATAGTGACAGCAAGGGGAAAATCAGCAAAATATTTTAAAGGCATGGCGATGAATAATAAGGTCAATAAAGAGATTCCATCTACTATTCCTGCCAGACGTAAATAATTGATTGGTGAACGCATTCTAGTACTCCTTTATTCTATAGTATATTTCTGAATACCCTTGGATTAATAGTCCTCAAACTAGCAACATCCTTTCCTTTCATTTTACCTGTTCTCATCTCTTAATTTATAATCAATTATAGACAAACTGTGAGAAATCCTTTCTCTGTTGTAAAGGTTCGGTATCCTCTGGGCCCTAATATTAAAAAGAACCTTCAATCCTTAGATCGAAGGTTCTTTTTGTTTAAAATAATTTAATGAACGCGTTCCGGCGAACTTTCGTTTAGGCGCAGTGACCTTGCTGTTGACGCATGAATTTGTTGGAAAAGCTCTGGGTTTTCCATTAACGACAACCCATAAGAAGGGATCATTTCTTTGATTTTCGGTTCCCATTCTTTAATTTGTTCAGGGAAACATCGAGTAATGATTTCAAGCATAACGTGCACGGCAGTAGATGCACCTGGAGACGCACCTAGCAATGCAGCTATCGAGCCATCTGCGGCAGTAACCACTTCTGTTCCAAATTGAAGTGTTCCTTTACCGTTAGCCTCAGTATCTTTAATTACTTGCACACGTTGTCCTGCTACTACGACATCCCAATCCTCACTCTTAGCATTAGGAATGAATTCCCGTAACTCTTCCATGCGCTTTTCATTCGAAAGCATTACTTGTTCAATTAAGTATTTGGTCAGTGATAATTCTTTTACACCTGCCGCCAGCATGGTAACGACATTATTAGGTTTTACAGAACTGAGTAAATCAAACATCGAACCTGTTTTCAAGAACTTAGGTGAGAATCCAGCAAAGGGTCCAAACAGCAGTGATTTTTTATTGTCTATATATCTTGTGTCAAGATGCGGAACAGACATTGGTGGAGCGCCTACTTTTGCCTTACCATATACTTTAGCATGATGCTGTGCAATCACTTCAGGATTTTTACAAACCATAAATAGCCCGCTTACAGGGAAACCACCAATCCTTTTTCCTTCAGGGATACCGGATTTTTGAAGTAAATGCAGGCTTCCACCCCCGCCGCCGATAAAGACGAATTTAGCCGTATGATATTCAGTTGTTCCTTTTTCCATATCACGTACTTTTAATTCCCATAAGCCTTCGCTGGTGCGTTTAATCCCATCCACACTATGTTTATAGTTTATATTAACGTCGTTATTCTTTAAGTGGTCGAATACCAAGCGTGTTAACGCACCAAAATTAACATCCGTGCCAGAGTCAATTTTTGTCGCTGCTATCGGTTCATTCGATGTACGCCCTTCCATGATAAGAGGAATCCATTCCTTCAGCTTTTCAGGATCATCCGAATATTCCATTCCTTGAAACAGCGGATTGTTTGAGAGCGCTTCAAATCTTTTTTTCAAAAATGATATATCTTTTTCGCCTTGGACCATGCTTGTATGAGGCAGCGGCATGATAAAATCCTGCGGATTGCGGATTAACTTGCTGTTTACAAGATACGACCAATACTGTCTTGAAAGCTGAAAATGTTCATTCACTTTAATCGCTTTGCTAATATCTAAAGATCCGTCCGGTTTTTCAACTGTGTAGTTCAGCTCGCACAGTGCAGAATGCCCTGTTCCAGCATTATTCCATTCGTTAGAACTTTCCTCCCCAGCCTTTGCGAGCTTCTCAAACACTGTTATTTCCCAATCCGGTGCTAATTCCTTCAATAATGATCCCAAAGTCGCACTCATGACTCCAGCACCAATTAAAATAACGTCTGTTTTTTTCTGTATGCTGCTCATTATAACCTTCCTTATCTCCTATATTTGCAAAAGAGATGCAGGCGCTCCTGCTTAGGTGTCACAAAAACAAAGGCGCAACCTTCGTACACATCTTTTCTGTATCAATTATAAATTATCATAATTATTTATATATTAAAATATCTATTGTTAAAAATTTGTCACATTTCAGCAAAAAATTAGTAAAAAGTGAGAAATCTAACAACTTAAACCCAGAAACACACAAAAAAATATACCCTTCATCTGTTTTATAAACTACGGCTGCTATTCTTAAATAAACAATTATCGTTTATTTTACAAATATGAAAACGCTTGCGTTTCTTTTTAAATATATCACAATAACAGTTCGAACATTAATGCCATCCCGTTATTGTTTTGCTTATCCCAAATATTCTCTCGATCTATTATATACTACTTTATTAAATAGTTAAATATTTTGTGAACTCAGTCAGACAAATTTTAGCGATTAACAAAGAAGAATTTGTCTCTATATATCTAAAAAAATGTTCAAGGATAGTCAAAATTTTCAAAAACATGCTGACTCTTAGGGGTTTTTGAAAATTGGGCGCCTTCTTTTAACCCTTACATCTTAGGAGATCTCTATTTAAGAAAACATGCTAGTCTCCAA
>NZ_JAZVJO010000196.1:0-4119 GCF_059453735.1 Peribacillus sp.
TACGTTTTACGCCGCTCCATCCAGGCTTCCTGGTTAAATGCAATACTGCCTCCAGTATCAATTAAGTAATTACCACGGTTATAGGGAAGTTTAATAAAGATACAATCGCCTTGACCAATATCCACAAACAGAATTTCACCAAATGGCGATAACTTTTGATTATTGTATTGGAAAACGAGGAGTGAAATGAGCAAATATCGAACTAGTTTACTGTACTTTGACTGTGTATCCCAACAGATCAGCAAGCTGATAACCGCTGCTACTAGAAGCAGTAAAAGCAGAAATAGTGGTTTTCCGAATGTCATGGAAGCAAGTGGAATATGCACAACCAGATCCGCCATTCGATTGCACAGTAAAAATGTAGCGTTTAACACATACAAGAAAGGGTCAGCAAGAGCCGGCGACACGAGATGTAATAAGAGCACAAGTATCGAAAATGGCAGCAAAACACTTGAATAGATGGGGACAAATAAAACGTTCAGAAAAATCCCAAGCAGCGATACTTCATAAAAATAATAAAGGAGGATGGGTAATGCGGCCAACTGACAAATCACACTGATTACTAGCAGCTGCATAAGCTTATTGGAATAGCGTTGAATCACACCGCCTGACATGATAATTGCAAAAGCCACGGAAAAAGAAAGCTCAAAACCAATGTTATAAAGAAAGTTGGGGTTATATAAAAGGAGTAGTAAGTAGATCGACGCGATGATTTCACCTGCAGAGAGACGTTTTTTACCAAGTGAAGCAGCAAAAAAGAGCATGGCCATAAAACATGACCTAAGAACAGAGGGACTTGCACCCGAAAGAATGATATAAATAGGCAGGACCAAGAGCATAATGAGCGTCATCCGCTCTCGGGTCACCCCTATACGGATACCCAGATAAAATATAAATCCAGCAAGAAAACTGACATGAAGCCCGGAAATAGCGAGCAGATGCACAAGGCCAAGTCGCTGATAGGTAACCAACTCATCTTCATCGATCCACCTCTGGTCACCAAATAACAAGGCGTTCACAAATCCACTTGATTCTTTTGGAAAATTATCATTCACATAAAAAACAGCCTCACTTCTAAAATCACGAATGCTCTGTACAAACGTTTGTTTTGCCACGCTGCATGTAGGTAACGAAAGCGCGTCAGCTTTAAAGATCCAAAAAATCGAATGCAATGCGAGGTATTGCTTATAATCAAAGCCATTTGGATTACGTCTTCCCTCCGGTTCAGCAAGATTTCCCGATATTGGACAGGAGACTCCGATTTTTAAACCAGCTTGCAGCTGCACTTTCTCCTGTTCAGACTTAATTTTATATTGAAGCATCAGCTGTTCGCCTGTTAGGGTATCCACCTTCCCTCTCAGGATATTCCCATCAATATCAGGCAGTTCAGTAAAGTAAATAATCTGCTGTGTCTCGGTCCCTGAGAATGTCGTAACATTTCGATGATTATTCCAGGAAGCAACGAGTACGAAAATGATAAAAATGAGGAAATAATAGAAGAGATGCTTCGTTCGTTGAGTAAGAAAGAGGAAAAGAAAATAGAGGACGATACATGTAATGGACTTCCAACCTGGAAAAGATATAACCGCCACGCCTAACGTGGCGGAAAATGCAGCTATAGTTAACGATTTGGCCATTAAGACCTCCTATCTTATTCGTGAGAAAATAACTGTTCTGCTTGCTCTTTAAGGACATTCATTTTCTCTTGTTCCCCTTTTTCCGCAAGTTCTTCCAGCAATTGATGAATAAATTCCTGTTTTTCTTCGCGTTGAAGATCAATAATATTTTTCGTATGCACTTGTTTGACTTTAACGCCTGCCTGAGCGAATAATTCCATAGCATAAGGATGATTTTTATAATCAACCGCGTAATAAACAGCCTTAACCCCTGCTTGAATCAACGACTTACAACACTGCAAACATGGGAAGTGAGTTACATAAATCGTTGAACCTTCCGTCGGCACACCGAACTTAGCACATTGGATAATCGCATTCATTTCGGCGTGTATCGTCCGTACACAATGATTGTCGATTACATAGCAGCCATCATCGATACAATGTGTACCACCGGCAATAGACCCGTTATAGCCTCCAGCAATAATTCGGTTATCCCTTACAATCGTTGCCCCTACCGTCAAACGTGTACATGTGCTTCGTAATGCTAATAAATGGCTTTGCGCCATGAAATATTGGTCCCAGCTAATTCGGTTCATGTTGTTCTCCCCTTTACAATGTAAACTGATTTTCCTCCATTTTACCTTGTCCCTTCTCTTTTGGGTAGAGCAGTTACTTAATCGTAATCGAATCCTGCAGCTTTTCAAAGGTCTTGTCTCCAATACCAGAAACCTTTTTCAAATCTTCTATTGATTGAAATGGACTTGTTTCTCGGTATTCTATAATCGCAGCTGCCTTAGAAGGACCTACTCCTGTCAAGGTCATGAGCTCGGTTTCTGTTGCGGTGTTTAGATTGATCATACCACCATCCTTATCTCCCCCTGCCGGTCCGCTTACTGTTGCTGCAGCGTCCTGTGGGAGAGTCTCTGTTTCCTCGCCAACTTTCGGTACATAAATCACCATCTGATCCTCGACCAACTGAGCAAGATTCACCTTATCTCGATCTGCATCAGGATGAAATCCCCCAGCATCGTCAATTAAATCGATTACCCTATCTCCTTCATCAGCAATAAAGACACCTGGCAACTCTACGGCTCCTTTGACATCAATTTTAATAATTAATGGTTTAACTTCCTCAGCTGGACTTTCCACTTGCTCCACTACAGGACTTGTTGCAAAAAGCGGTTCCTCTTTAATAGAAGTATCTGATTGTTGGTAGAAGAAATAACCCGTAACAGCAGCCAAACCTGCTACAATGCCAGCAATGACTTTCTTATTTTGTAAAATATCCATCTCTTAACCTCCATAGATATAACATAATTACAGCATTTGTTTCATATTTTTAGGTGAAGTACCGCTGAACTGAAAGGGGTGGAAAGCTTGAAAATTGGAGTAATCGGAACAGGGAATATGGGGTCAATTTTACTAGAGGCTTTTCTTGAAGCTGATTTAGTGGAACAAAAAGATATTTGGGTCACCAATCGAACACTTAAAAAGGCTCTAGCCTTACAGAATAAATATCCAGACATAAATGTTACCTACACAGCAGAGGAACTCGCCCAAACCGCAGACTTACTTTTCATTTGTGTAAAACCATTAGATTCAAATAGCGTCCTCACAGGAATTAAGCCTTACTTAACACAGAAAAAATGCATCGTCAGCATTACCAGTCCAATATCTGTTAAACAGCTAGAATCACAAATATCCTGTTCCTGCGCTCGTTTTATACCCAGCATCACAAATCGTGCACTGTCCGGCGTATCATTACTGAGCTTCGGTGAATCGTGCAGTACAGAATGGGAGCAAACAATTACTGAATTAGCACAAGGAATTTCAACACCTGTACTCATCGAAAACGAAGTAACACGCGCTGCATCTGATATTGTCAGCTGCGGACCAGCCTTTATCAGCTTCCTCGCCCAAGCATTTATTGACGGAGCCGTTCAAACAACACCAATCGATAAAAAAACAGCCACACTGCTTACAGAAAAAATGCTGATCGGAATGGGAGACTTATTGCAGAAAGGAATCTACACACTCCCTGCGCTACAAGAAAAGGTCTGTGTCAAAGGCGGAATAACCGGTGAAGGAATAAAAGTACTCGAAGCACAAACAGGGGACATGTTCAATCAATTATTCGAAGCTACCCAGGAGAAATTTGCAGAAGACCTTAAGGAAATTGAAAAACAATTCGACCTCAAGTACTAATAAAGATTCGCAAGTAAAGGCAGAAATTCCTGCCTCCACTTGCGAATCTTTTGATAATTTTTGTTGTTTTTAAGAAAACCAGCTGACTTCACGTTTTCCATGGGGGGTATTTTTCCTGTTTTCGTGCTTGTTCAGCAGTTAATCCCGTCTAGAGGTTGCTTATTCCCGTCTAGAGGTTGCTTATTCCCGTCTGAGAGATGGTTATTCCCGTCTAGGCACTATTTTCAAGGGTTAAATATCCAGTGGGGTATGCGGGTTTTGGTCTTTCTGAAAATGTGTCGCTATTATTTGGTTGGCT
>NZ_JAZVJO010000197.1:0-4305 GCF_059453735.1 Peribacillus sp.
TGGCTCACAGAACGACATGGCTACGATCCGACTTTGTTGTCAACTTTATGCGCTTTATTGCTGAGGAAGTGCGAGAAACAATGGCAGAGCTTGGCTTCCGGACCCTTGAAGAAATGGTTGGCCGGACAGATGTCCTAACGATAAGCGAACGTGCTCAAAGTCATTGGAAAGCAAAATATTTAGATCTGACTACTCTTCTTCATCAACCGGAAGGTGTTCGAACGTACCAGACACCGCAAAATCATAAAATTAATGAATCACTTGATATGCGAGAAATTCTGCCTGCGGTTATGCCAGCATTACTCAATCAAACTCCTGTAGATGTTTCTTTCCCAATCATGAATGTCAACCGTGTGACTGGAACGATCGTTGGAAGTGAAGTTTCAAAACGTTATGGTGCAAAAGGGCTTCCAGATGATACCATCACCCTTCGTTTTACAGGGTCGGCTGGTCAGAGCTTTGGTGCGTTTATACCAAACGGAATGTCGCTTCATTTAACGGGAGATGCCAATGATTATATCGGTAAAGGCATGTCTGGAGGCAAGCTCATCGTAAAAGCACCGAGTGGCAGTATCGGAGCAAGTGAGAATGTCATTGCAGGAAATGTTGCACTATATGGGGCAACGAGTGGATCAGCTTTTATTAACGGTCGCGCGGGTGAACGTTTTGCCGTTCGAAACAGTGGGGTAGATGTGGTCGTAGAGGGCATTGGTGATCATGGTTGTGAATATATGACCGGCGGACACGTAGTTATTCTCGGCGATGTAGGGAAAAACTTTGCTGCCGGGATGTCTGGAGGAATCGCTTATATTCTTACCGATCAACAAGAAGAATTTAAATCCCTTTGTAATAAGGAAATGATTGAATTTGGTGATCTCTATCATGAAGAAGACCAAGAGTTGGTTAAAACAATGATCGAAAAACATTTACAGCATACCGAAAGTCAAAACGCTGCGTATGTTCTGGAAAACTGGGAGGATTTCGTACAGAAGTTTGTTAAGGTCATCCCGAAAGATTACAAACGCATGCTTGAAAGCATTACAAAACACAAGCAAGCAGGTTTTAGTGAAGAACAGGCTGAATTGAATGCCTTCCACGAAAATACCAATAAAAAAAAGCAAGCTGCTAAACAGGCTGTGGCTCAGTAGGAAGGGAGAGTAAAGAATGGGAAAAGCAACAGGATTTATCGAATATGCACGGGAAAAGACGATTGATCGAAATCCTCGTACTCGGTTGAATGACTGGAACGAATACTCGGCTCCTTTTAGTGATGAAACATTAAAAAAACAGGGCGCACGCTGCATGGATTGCGCCACTCCATTCTGCCATATTGGAATGGAAATACAAGGTGTAACCACCGGGTGTCCCATTCATAATTTAATCCCTGAATGGAACGATCTTGCCTATCGCGGCAGATGGAGAGAAGCACTCGACAGACTGCTTAAGACCAATAATTTTCCTGAGTTCACAGGCCGTGTGTGTCCTGCTCCTTGTGAGGGCTCATGCACGTTGGCCATTACTGATCCAGCTGTTGCCATTAAAAGCATTGAACGGACAATCATCGATAAAGGGTTTGAAAACGGCTGGATTACACCCCGTATTCCAAAATGGAGAACGGGTAAGAAAATTGCCATTATCGGGTCTGGTCCTGCTGGACTCGCAAGTGCGGATCAGTTAAACCAAGCTGGACACTCTGTCACGGTTTATGAACGAGCGGATCGAGCTGGCGGCCTGCTTATGTATGGGATTCCGAATATGAAGTTGGAAAAAGAAATCGTTGAACGTCGGATTCGGCTGCTTACGCAAGAAGGCATAGATTTTGTGATGAATACAGAAATAGGTAAGGACATAACCCGTGCGGAATTAACAGAACAATTTGATGCGGTGATTCTCTGTACAGGTGCACAGAAACAGCGCGAACTAGCTATCGAAGGCAGCGACTCAAAAGGAATTACCCTAGCCATGCATTATCTTTCAACCACGACAAAAAGTATGTTGGACAGTCAGTTTGAAGATAACCAATTTATCAATACAGAAGGAAAAGATGTCATCGTCATTGGCGGTGGAGATACAGGGGCAGATTGTGTAGCAACAGCTATGCGTCAAAAATGTCGCAGTGTTGTTCAATTTGGTAAACATCCGCAGCTGCCTCAGTCTCGTACGGATGATAATATGTGGCCGGCCTACCCAAATGTTTTTTCACTAGACTATGCCTATGAAGAAGCAAATGCAAAATTTGGAGAAGATCCTCGTAAATATTCAGTACAGACAAAGAAAATTGTGGCTGACGAACAAGGTCAGATAAAAGAATTGCATACGATCCAAATGGAGAAATTAAAGGATGAGAACGGCAGGTTTTATTTCAAAGAAATTCCCGGTTCCGAAAAAATTTGGCCAGCACAGCATGTGTTTATCGCCATTGGGTTTGAGGGAACGGAAGAACCTCTGCTAAATCATTTCGGCGTTGAGGCAGTTAACCAAAAAATTGTCGCTGCCAAAGGAGATTACCGTACCAATATCGAAGGTGTTTTCGCAGCCGGTGATGCTCGACGAGGGCAAAGTTTAATCGTCTGGGCGATTAATGAAGGCAGAGAAGTTGCACGATCTGTAGATCATTATTTAATGGGTAGTACCGTTCTTCCATAATACAAAAAAGCGCCTACTGGTGCTTTTTTTTGTTGGATTTGATTAGTAAAAATGCCAGTATGATGCATTTAACTTGTATACAAGCGCCTAATCTTGCCTGAATATGGTACAATTTAAAAATAGAGTAAATTCGATAATAAAACAGGCTGCAGACATGGTTTTGCTGAAAACTAGATAACTAGAATAAGAGACTTTTGCAGCATTACGGGAGTGTGTTAAGAGTTGAAGAAAGATAAAAAGCAAAAAGCTAAAATACCATTTCGAATGAATCTACTTTTTCTAGCGGTATTTTTGTTATTTTCACTTTTGGTTGTTAGGCTCGGTGTCATTCAAATTGTTTATGGTGATGATTATGTTAGTGAATTAGAGCGTACGGAGAATGTAACAGTCAATACATCGGTTCCAAGAGGGAAAATGTATGACCGTTATGGAAATGTTATTGTCGATAATGAACCGCTGAATGCCATTACCTATACGAGATACAGCGGAACGACAGCCAAAGAAATGCTTGAAACGGCTGAAGAACTCAATAAATTAATTAAAATAGATACAAAACGAGTAACAGAACAAGATAAAAAGGATTTTTGGCTGTTAAAACATCCTGAAGAAGCATTAGAAATGTTGTCAGATAAAGAGAAGGAATTAAAGCCAAAAGAGCAATATAAATTACAAATCAGCAGAGTGAAACAAGAAGATATTGAGAAAATAATCGGTGAAGAACTTAAAATTCTTGCGATTTTCAGAGAATTTAACAGCGGTATGTCGTTGACGCCGCAAATTGTTAAGAATAAAGGGGTAACCAAAGAAGAATATGCAAGAGTGAGTGAGCATCTAGATACACTTCCGGGCGTAGAAATTACAACGGATTGGAATCGAACGTATGCGTACGATGAAACCCTGCAAACGGTACTCGGTAAAGTATCATCTTCGGATGAAGGTCTGCCTGCAGAACAGATAGACTATTATCTTGCTAGAGACTATAAGCGAAATGATCGCGTCGGTAAAAGCTATCTTGAAAAACAATACGAAGATGTGCTGCAAGGTCAAAAAGCAAAAGTGAAAAATATCACCCATAAAGGAAAGGTCGTTGAAACGGAAGTCATCTCAGAAGGAGAAAGAGGCAAGGATCTGCTTCTAACGATTGACATGGATCTTCAGCTTGCTGCTGAAGAAATTCTTGAAAAAGAATTATGGGCGAAGAAAAGAAGCGGCGCGAACCGCTATCTTGATCGTGCCTTTGTTGTCTTAATGAGCCCCAATACAGGAGAAGTTTTAACAATGGCCGGCAAGCAATATGTAGTAGATAAAAAAACAGGTAAGCCTTCTATTAAAGATTTCGCTCTTGGTAATATCAGCACTTCGTATACGGTAGGATCTACTGTCAAAGGGGCTACTATTTTAACAGGTTATCAAGGTGGAGTACTTTATCCTGGGCAAGTGATTAATGACCAACGAATGAATATTAAGGGTTTAGATAAAGGCTCATATTCAAGTTTTGGCAACATTAATGATTTAACCGCACTTCAAAAATCATCAAACGTCTATATGTTTAAAACGGTAATTGCTCTTGGTGGAGGACATTATATATCCGGCCAAAAAACGCGGATGGACTCGCAGAAAACTTTTCCAATTATGCGGAATTCCTTCTCTTCTTTTGGA
>NZ_JAZVJO010000198.1:0-2128 GCF_059453735.1 Peribacillus sp.
GGGATTGCTTTGCCTTCGTCATTCCCATCATCAAGCAACGCATTAGCAATTTCAATTGCCTTCATTCTGACATCTTCGTCTAAATTTTTCATTGCGGGTGGATAATCATTTTTTGACCAGGGCAAATCATTACCTCCTTATTGATAATGAGTTGCCTTATTTTTACCCGTCAGGAGAAAAAGAAAACGTATTATTGTCTCTCTAAAGCTATTAGTTGATCATGAATCAGCACTTCATTCAATTGTTCGCCGATAATCACCATATTTAAGGGCATTTTCATCATTTCATTCATAAACAGCGGCATCCCATAGGAATATTGAAAAAGACAGGGATAAGGTGAATGCGTGAAGGAAACATAGCCTTTCATCCGGTATACCGTTTCTGGAAGACTTCTGAGCCAGTTTTCAAACTCATTCTGATCTACCTGATTTGTAAATGTATGGACAATCGCTTGTAGATGTAAATGATTGTGAACGTCCAGTTTTTGGTGAACACCCTTTGCTTTCATTTTCAACTTCCGAATGCTATCTAAAGATACTTTTGCTTGAGTAGTCAATAAGATGACCGCACCTGAATTAATGGCTTGCACAGAGTAAAGAAGCTGACTGGCTTCCATTTCAGTAACTAGATCCTGCTTATTCAATAGAATAAAGTCAGCATGTTGAATTTGTTCAACCAACAGGTGACGGAGTTGTGGGGAGAGTTCACTCCGATCTTTCCATCTCAGCAAGTCTAAAACCGTGATGATTCCTTTATATTCAAGACGTTCAGCAAATAATGGAGACATAATTCCGTCCAGTACTTCAACAGGATGTGCTGCACCAGTCGTTTCAATGTATATCGCATCTAAATCTTCAATCAGTAATTCTTGGAGCTGTGCTTCAAGCTTGTCCTGAATGGTACAGCAAATACAGCCGCCAATTAATTCCTTAACAGGAACTTCATCACCGAGAATCGATGTATCGACAGAAACATTGCCAAGCTCGTTCATTAATACTGCGGTTTTTCTGCCGGCCTCGTTTTCTTGATTAATAATTTGTTTCAGCAGGGTTGTTTTTCCGCTTCCAAGAAAGCCCCCTAAAATATATACTTCCGTTCTTTTGGTCATTTTAATAACTCCCATTTACATTAGTATTCTTATGAGTGTATCATATGATAAACACATCATATCATGTTAAAATCCTTTTAAAAAGGATAGCTTATGTATGCTGTTTAATACACTCATCCCAGTAAGGCACCTGGAGATTTTAAATAGGAGAATATTATATGTCAATTGGACACGTACCAGCGGATCTTGAATTTACTGATATTCTTGAACACATTGATGAAACCATTATCATAGCAGACCTTTCTCATACAATCATTTGGATGAACGATGCTGCAGTAAAAACCTTAGGTCCGCTGCATCCTCTATTTGGGATTACAGAAAATGAAAATCTAATAGGAAAGCATATGGACTTTTTTCATAGCCATCCAGCGCATCAAAAACAAATCATGCATGAATTGAATCATACACACCGTACAGTGGTTACCATTAAAAATTCCTATGTGGCTGAAACAGTTATTGCGCCTATCTATAATAAACAACAAGTAAAACAAGGTTATATCCTGATGCTTTTGGATGTAACAGAAAAAGCCCAAAGGGAAAGAGAAAAAGAGCAAACCATTGCCCTATTATCTACTCCGATTCTTAAAATATGGGATTCAGTACTTGCCATACCTATTTTGGGAAATCTCACAAACGAGCGTGCAGATCGGTTACTTGAAACGATCTTAAAAAAATGTGTGGAAGAAAGAGCTGAATTTTTCCTGCTTGATCTTTCGTCATTATCTGAAATTGACGAAAGCAGCGGCTATTACATTAATAAAATAGGTCAGTCCTTACGATTAACCGGGACAGAGTGCTTTATTGTAGGTGTTTCTCCGCCATTGGCATCGTCGATATCGAAATCTAATTTCCATTGGAAAACTTATTTGCATGTTCAGCAGGCTATTCAGGAAATTATGACTCGTCGAGGAGTCTCATTCTCCAGGAACCCCTAAAATCTGCTTTTTTATCTTCTAAAATGGGGTGTTGATTTCCATTCCAGGCGTTTCGCTTTCCGCGGGCAGGCGGTGAGCCTCCTCA
>NZ_JAZVJO010000199.1:0-1847 GCF_059453735.1 Peribacillus sp.
TGTTTGGACTTATAATCACTATTGAAAGCGGTTTCAATATTTATCTTTTACATAACACTTAATCTTTTAGGAAACCGGTTTCTATGTAGTAAAGCTATTATCATATTTTTAGAGAATAGCATGGAAAAGGAGGTAGGAAAGGATAAGAATTTCTCAGAATTTATATTATAGCGATTATGGATTCAGTGTACGGTTGACAAAATAATTATAAGGGGGTTTCACAAATGGAAATCTTTAAAAAACTGGCTGTGATCGGATTATCTACGGCCCTGGTGTTCTCATTGGCAGCCTGTAAGGATGATGAAAAGACTTCTTCAAACGGCGGTAAAAACGGGGAAAAAGTTACCTTGGATTTCTGGACATTCGGAGCTACAAATTATGAAGAACTGGCGAAAGAATATGAGAAAGAAAACCCTAACATCACAGTTAAAGTAAGGGCTGCAGAAACTGCAGAACATCATGATGCATTATTTACTGCTTTATCGGCTGGAAGTGGAGCACCTGATATCACAATGTTGGAAATTGACCAACTTGACCGTTTTAAAGGAGCACAGGATCGTTTTGAAAACTTATATGATCATGGTGCAAAAGATATTCAGGACCAGTACCTGGATTGGAAATGGAAAACAGGTGAGAATGACAGTGGTGATTTCTTGATTGGTCTGCCAACAGATATTGGTCCAAAAGCACTATACTATCGTGCAGATGTTTTTGAAGCCGCGGGTCTGCCAACAGATCCGGAAGAAGTCACAGCATTGATCAATTCACCAAAAGCTTTTGAAGAAGCTGGACTTAAAGTGAAAGAAAAAACAGGCAAGGTATTTATAGATAGCATCGAAATGGCATTTAGAGCTTACTTGGACGGTGCTGAGACAACATTCCTTAACTCTAAAGGGGAGTTATTGATTGAAGAGGATGGCAACGCCGTTAAAGAGGCATACGATTATGCTGTGAAATTGAATGAAATGGGTATTGTCGGTAAATTTGAAATGTGGTCACCGGAGTGGGCCAATGCAGTAAATAAAGGTGAATTTGCAGCTGAATTAGGGGCTGGATGGCTAAAAGGCTGGATGGAAGGCAATGCGCAAGAAGCTTCCGGTAAATGGAGAGTAGCAACACTTCCAACTGAATTTGCAGCAAACTGGGGTGGCTCTTTTATCTCTATCCCAAGCGAAACGAAAAATGCGAAAGAAGCATATAAATTTACTTCATGGTTAGTTTCTCCAGAAAATCAACTAAAATCCTTCCAAGACAAGGGACTTTTCCCTTCTGCACAATCCGTATATGAAATGGATGCTTTCAAAACTAACGAAGATGCCTTCTTTGGCGGTCAAGCAACTGCACCGGTATTTGCAAAAGCAGCACAAGATATCAATGGGGCTGTTTATAAAGGGGAAAAATACTTCCCAATCTATTCAGAAGTATTGAATAGCTTGAAAAATGTTCAAAATAAAGGAACGGATCCTGAAAAAGAATGGAAAGATGCTGTTAAACGCTCCAAAGGTTTATTAAACCGGTAATTTCAGATTACTAGAATAAGGTGGGAAGCGGCGTGACTCCCGCAAAGGATGCGCCACTCCCATCTTTGATATGAAAAGAGGTGTAATAATGGATCCAGTAAAAGTAAATACCGGTACAAATAAGATCAAGCCCAGAAAGAAGCGGTTTAGGTCTGAAGCAAACAAAGATATGTTTTCTGCTTATTTATACATTGCTCCCTTCTTTATCATTTTTGCGATTATTGGTTTGTACCCTATGATTTTCAGTATTTATTTAGCCTTTCAAAAGTGGAATGGTCTCAGCCCTATGGTCTCAGTAGGATTGGATAATTTTCTGATTGTCTTAAC
>NZ_JAZVJO010000200.1:0-3877 GCF_059453735.1 Peribacillus sp.
AGGTGTTAAAAAATGTCCGAATTGTGGAAAAGATCAACGGAATTGGTTCATGAAACATAAATTTCTGACTTTTCTTGGAGCGATGATTGCCCTTATTATTAAAATTAGTACAACAGGCGGCGAAAGCGAAGACACCGCGACTTCTAACAAAGATAAAGAATCGGTAACTAATAAAGAAAAGATCTACAAGCCAGGCGAAGTGATTAAGGATGGTAAATTAGAAGTTACGGTAACGAAATTTGAAGAAAAAGCGAAAGTCGGTATTCAATATGTAAGCAAAGAAGCATCCGAAGGTGGAACATTCGTAGCCATTCAGTACAAAATGAAAAATGTATCGGAAGAGCCAGTCGGAATGTTTTCTTATCCAACGCTTAAATTAGTAGACGAAAAAGGCACTAAATATGATTCTGATCTTGAGGCAAGTACAAATTATTCGATAGAAACTGGAATAGACGATTCAAAATTACTCTCAGACCTAAATCCTGACATTAGTGTAAATGATTCGAATGTTTATGAAATATCTAAAGAAAAGTTTGCTAAAGGCAACTGGTATATTCAAGTTGGAGATGTTAAAGTACAAATCAAATAATGTATATAATCACCTTATCCTCAGAGATAAGGTGATTTTTTTAGTTTTAAATCCCTATCGATATAGTAAGGATGGGTAAATGCAATTGTACTGGGAATATGCTATAATTTTTAGAGCCTATTAATAGATAAGATGAGAGAAAACAGATAGATAAAGACACCGTATTGTCAGGTGAAACTGTGAAAAGATAGAGGTGTTAAGAATGAGAATATCAACTAAAGGCCGTTACGGCTTAACGATTATGATCGACTTAGCGAAAAATTATGGTGACGGACAAAGTCCAACATCCTTAAAATCAATTGCGAAGAATAATGATTTATCTGAACACTATTTAGAACAGCTAATTGCTCCGCTTCGAAATGCTGGTTTAGTCCGGAGTATTCGTGGTGCGTATGGGGGATATATTCTGGCGAAAGAGCCGGGACAAATTACCTCAGGTGATGTGATTCGTGTGCTTGAAGGACCTATTTCACCGGTTGAGGGAATTGAGGATGAAGAGCCAGTGAAGCGTCAGCTTTGGATTCGTATTCGTGACGCGGTCAAAGATGTGCTTGATAATACAACTATTGAGGACCTGGCTAATTATAAAGATGAAGGCGAACAAGATTCTTATATGTTTTATATTTAAATGGAGGCGACGTGGAAGTGGAACGATTTTATTTAGACCATGCCGCAACATCGCCCATGCATCCGTCCGTCATTGACAGGATGATGAGTGCGATGGCGGGGAATTTCGGTAATCCGTCAAGCATCCATTCATTTGGCCGGGAGGCGCGTCATAGTCTGGATGAAGCTCGAGGGGAGATTGCTGCAAGTATCGGCGCGAACCGCCAGGAGATTGTATTTACGAGCGGCGGGACGGAAGCGGATAATACAGCTATGATTGGTGTTGCTCATTCGTATCAGCATCGCGGGAAGCATATTATTACGACAGAAATCGAGCATCATGCGATTCTTCACCCTGCCCAATTCCTTGAAAAAGAAGGCTTTGAGGTGACGTATTTACCGGTCAATGAACAAGGACTGATTTCCTTGGAGGACCTTAAACAGGCATTGCGCGAGGATACGATACTTGTTTCAATCATGTTTGGGAACAATGAAGTAGGAACGATTCAGCCAATCGCTGAGATCGGCAGTATCATGCGAAATCATCCTGCTTTTTTCCATACTGATGCCGTACAGGCTTACGGTGTGGTCAAAATTGATGTTAATGAGTTAGGAATTGATTTACTGTCGGTTTCAGCCCATAAAATCAATGGGCCAAAGGGAATCGGCTTTTTATATATCCGCGATGGGATTAAGCACGAGCCTCATCAGCTTGGCGGTGAGCAAGAGCGCAAACGTCGTGCGGGAACAGAAAGTGTGCCGGCAATCGCTGGTTTTGCTGAGGCAGTGAAGATTGCACAGCAGACCCTATTGGAAAAAAGTGCTCGGTATGAGTCATTTAAACAGTTGATGATTGATGTGTTTGATCAAGCAGGAATTGCTTATTCCATAAATGGTTCACCTGAGCATACGCTGCCGCATGTGTTGAATGTAAGTTTACCGGGAACGAATGTGGAGTCAATGCTTGTTAATCTAGACCTGGCTGGAATTGCTGTTTCAAGCGGATCTGCTTGTACAGCGGGTTCGATTGAGCCATCGCATGTCCTTGTAGCGATGTTTGGCAAGAATGATGAACGGACAAAAAATTCGATTCGATTTAGTTTCGGTTTTAATACGACTGAGCAGGAAATTCGCCAAGCAGCGGAAGAAACAGTTACAATCATCAACAGATTGGTCAAATAAAGAGTTAAAAAGGAGTTTCATTATGAATAAAGCACCAAAGGACACTCGTGTCGTTGTTGGGATGTCAGGAGGCGTTGATTCGTCAGTTGCAGCCTTGCTTTTGAAGGAACAAGGCTACGATGTAGTCGGGATCTTCATGAAGAACTGGGATGATACTGATGAAAATGGTGTCTGTACCGCGACAGAAGATTACAATGATGTTATTGCTGTATGTAACCAAATTGGAATCCCTTATTATGCTGTAAACTTTGAAAAGCAATATTGGGACAAGGTGTTTACGTACTTCTTAGATGAATATAAAGCGGGCCGGACGCCGAATCCGGATGTTATGTGTAACAAAGAAATTAAATTTAAGGCGTTTCTTGAGCATGCAGTGAGCCTTGGAGCCGATTATTTGGCTACTGGTCATTATGCGCGCGTTGAATTCCGTGATGGTGATTACAAAATGCTTCGCGGAATTGATGAGAATAAGGATCAAACGTATTTCCTTAATCAACTTACGCAAGAACAGCTTTCAAAAGTAATGTTCCCACTTGGCGGCATTGCAAAGCCTGAGGTTCGGAAAATTGCCCAAGAAGCTGGACTTGCAACGGCTGCTAAAAAGGATTCAACTGGAATCTGTTTTATCGGTGAACGTAATTTCAAAGAGTTCCTTGGACAATATCTGCCGGCCCAGCCTGGTAATATGGAAACATTCGATGGCAAAGTAATGGGAAAACATTACGGCTTGATGAACCATACAATCGGCCAGCGCCACGGTCTTGGAATCGGCGGCAGCGGTGAACCTTGGTTTGCGATTGGAAAGAATCTGAAAGATAATATTTTGTATGTAGGCCAAGGCTTCCACCACGAAAAATTATACTCAGACTCCCTTACAGCCGTGAACGTCAGCTGGGTCGCAAATCACGCACCAGCGACAGAATTCAAATGCACAGCGAAATTCCGCTACCGTCAACCGGACAGCGGCGTAACTGTAAAAGTGCTTGAAAATGGAGACGCAAAAGTCATCTTTGACGAGCCAATCCGTGCCATCACACCTGGCCAAGCAGTCGTCTTCTACGACGGCGAAATCTGCCTCGGCGGCGGCACCATTGACGAAGTCTTCAAGAAAGACCAAAAACTAACCTACGTAGGTTAATAAGATGAAATCCCCAGCTGTAGACCGCTGGGGATTTTATTATGGTTGGGGTGTATCAATAGGTCGCCAAACGGGTAACTAAATTGGAATGGAAAGATTGTTTACGGGGTTGTCCAGAAAGAGTCGCAAAAGGTCGTAGGGAAGAATCAACCCGAATTCGTGAAGAATCATTTCGAGTTAGGGAAGAATGATGACGAGTTGAGGCAGAATTAATCGGAGTTCGGGGAGAATGAACCTCCCTATTACCTGATTGGGTGCTAAGCCGCGGAGAAAAAACAGGTAACCAGATTGGAATGGAAAGATTGTTTACGGGGTTGTCCAGAAAGAGTATCAAAAGGTCGTAGGGAAGAATCAACCCGAGT
>NZ_JAZVJO010000201.1:0-5168 GCF_059453735.1 Peribacillus sp.
TTTATTAAAAATAGTTAAGCAATTGTCTTTTTTCTCAGTAAATCCTGCCACTGTTTTTGCAGCTTTTTACGTAATTTTTTTAACATCCCGTTCACTCCCCTTAAGTATTATTGTAAAGGATTATTAAATAAAGTAAATACGTCTTTAAAGGGTTCCCAGTTGAATTGGCTAAGGAAAAAAATCAATAGTCATAAATGCCTGTCCACATTCTCTATATAAATAGTATATGCTCGAATTCGAATGACTATCAGGAATATAACGATTTGTATACTGAAGCATAGTAATCCCTTGACTAATTTGCAGGACAAGGATTAAATAAGTAGATAATATCTACTTGAATCTTTTACATATGAAAGCAGGGATTATATTGAAAAAGATTGTGTTCTTTGATATAGATGGAACGCTATTAGATCACGAAAAAAAATTACCAGCTTCTACAAAGAAAGCAATTAAGGATCTTCAAGATAAGGGTGTATTCGTTGCGATTGCTACGGGAAGAGCTCCGTTTATGTTTGAACCGCTTCGCGAGGAATTAGGGATTGACTCGTTTATAAGTTTTAACGGTCAATTTGTCGTCTTTGAGAATGAGGTTGTCTATCGCAATCCATTGCCAAGAGCGGAATTGACTCGAATTCATGAGCAAGCTGAAAATGAGCAAAAAGCTATGGTATTTATGAATGATAAAACAATGAAGGCTAGTGCGAAAGGTTGCGAACGTGTTACTGAAGCATTAGGTTCTTTACGGTTTCCATATCCCGAATGCAGTCCGGAATTTTATCAAGATAATGATATTTACCAAGCGCTATTATTTACTACAGCAGAAGAAGATCAACAAATTATCCATGACTATGCTGATTTACACTTTATCCGCTGGCATGAATTTTCAACAGATGTCTTACCAGCCGGTGGTTCGAAAGCAGAAGGAATTAAAAGATTTATTGAACGGACAGATTTCCGTATGGAAGATGTATATGCATTCGGAGATGGGTTAAATGATATTGAGATGCTAGGAACCGTAGGGCACGGTATTGCTATGGGAAACGCTCTTGATGAGGTTAAGAAACATGCTGAATTCGTAACAAAGGATGTAGATGATTCAGGTATTTTATACGGCTTAAAACATATGGGCCTTTTATAACAGTCAGGAGAAAAAGAGTGCAGTGATCCGTCTGCACTCTTCTTTTGTGCAGGGACAATTAATTAAAATACTATGTATAAACAAGTTTTGCTAACGTATACTTAATTGTTAATTTATCTAAATGGATAATTAAGGTATAATGTGGTGAGGTTCTTGATGGCTTATAAAAGAAGTACTAAGCGCAAAATTTCGGCAAAAAAAGAGTGAATATCCGCTTAAGTTGCACTTAGTACCATAATCTTTTTAAAAATCATCATATTTTCTTGAATTAAGGGTAAAGAAGGTAAGTCATTTAATTCAGCATAGACAAGCTCCAACGATAATCAGCAGGATGAATAGGACAACAATTAAAGCAAAACCGCTGCCGAATCCTCCTCCTCCGCCGCCGCAGCCGCCTCCGCCAGCGTAACCATATCCATAGCTTGGTGCAGGTGAAATAGGGTAACAGCAATCCATTCCTTGACCTCCGTAATACATAGGCTTATACCTCCAGGTTTATTTATAACCATCCCTGTTGGAATGATTTCTATCAGCCTATGCACATAAGCGGAATAGGTGTAGGCTTGCGCCTATTCATGGGGAGATTTTAAGAATTCGGGCTTGAACTGTTGAATTAAATGTAAAAAGAGAAAAACGTAACTGGGGGAATTGATGTGTTTAAATACGGAAAAATTGGGTTGGCTTTCCTAATAACGATGGGTGTTCTTGCAGGTTGTACAGGTGGCGCAGCACCTGAAGAAGAAATACATACAGTATTAGAAAATGCCATACAAAAAGAGAATGAATTTGAAAAACAACAAAAACCACTTGTTGAATTAGAGAATGAAGAGAAAAAACTATATGAACAAATTACCACTCTTGGGATGAAAGAATATGATCAAATTGTTGAACTTTCCGATGAAGCATTGGCAAATTTAGACGAACGTACGAAATTGATTGAAAAAGAAAGAACGAGTATTAAGAATTCGGAAAAGGAATTCGAAAAGATTGAGGAACATATCGAAGCGATAGAAGATAAACAGGTAAAACAAGAAGTTCAAACCCTTAAAGAAACGATGGAAAAAAGATATAAGGATCATGAGGTATTGTATACATCCTACCAAACGAGTTTAGATCATGACCGTGAATTGTATGATTTGTTTAAAAAAGAAGATTTGAAAATGGATGAACTGTCAGCCCAAATCGATACAATCAATAGTGCCTATCAAGCAGTAATTAAAGCGAATGAAGAATTTAATGCTAGTACGGAATTATATAACAAGCAGAAAGCAAGCTTTTACAAAACAGCGGACCTTAAAACAGAATAAAAAATTAAAGAAGCAGCCAGCAGGCTGCTTCTTTTTTGTCCATTTTCCCGCGATAATTTTCTTCAAATAATAATTATGTCGAATTTTGGATTATTGGGTTAAAGGAAATAGAGGTTGGTTAATCTAAATAGGGTAGTATAAATTATAGTGGTGTAAAGTTATAAACCATAATTAAAGAAAGGATTGTTATGATACAGATTGTATAAATGATATATAACAGATTTTTAAAAAGCAGATTTTTTTTAAGTTAAAATGCAGATAACAAAGAAGTTTTCTTTATTAACACTATGTATTTGACGAAACTTTAGGTAATGCGGTAAACTAAAAAAGAATAAAGCGTTGTATCATCTTTTTTTTCTTTAAAACTGATACAGAAACGGTATATACCGTTTGAGTGCATGTTCATGTTTGCCTTCACTATAGATGGGAAAAGTACATCGAACAGGATTATTCATGAAAATAAAATGAAACAGGGCTTTATAGAATCATATAAAACCTTTTTGAAAGGATGAGAAACGCAGATGGCTACAAAATCAAATCAAGCTAAATTTGATGTCAAGAAACAGTTGGAAGTTGTTGAAGAACAGTTCCAGACACTGCAAATTTTAAATGAAGAGGGCGAAATCGTTAACGAAGCAGCAATGCCCGATTTAACTGATGAACAATTACAAGAACTTATGAAACGGATGGTTTATACACGTATCCTTGATCAACGTTCTATTTCTTTAAATCGTCAAGGCAGACTTGGTTTCTATGCGCCTACAGCAGGCCAAGAGGCTTCACAGTTAGCATCACAATATGCACTTGAAAAAGAAGATTTTATTCTGCCTGGTTATCGTGATGTTCCACAATTAATCTGGCACGGATTGCCGTTATATCAAGCTTTCTTATTCTCTCGTGGTCATTTCAAAGGGAATCAAATACCTGAAGGCGTTAATGTTATTTCTCCTCAAATCATTATCGGAGCGCAATACGTGCAAGCTGCAGGCGTAGCGTTAGGTATGAAAAAACGTGGAGCGAAATCAGTTGCTGTTACGTATACAGGTGATGGCGGAACTTCACAAGGTGATTTCTATGAAGGGATTAACTTTGCTGGTGCTTTTAAGGCTCCTGCAATCTTTATCATTCAAAATAACCGTTTTGCAATCTCAACTCCAGTTGAAAAGCAATCTGCCGTTTCATCATTAGCTCAAAAAGCTGTTGCTGCTGGTATTCCGGGAATTCAAGTAGACGGTATGGATGCACTTGCAGTGTATTCAGCTGTTAAAGAAGCTCGTGAACGCGCAATAAATGGTGAAGGTCCAACATTGATTGAAACATTAACTTATCGTTATGGACCACATACTATGGCTGGAGATGACCCAACTCGTTACCGTACTTCTGATCTTGATAATGAGTGGGAATTAAAAGATCCATTAGTTCGTTACCGTAAATTCCTTGAAGGCATGAAACTATGGAATGAAGAAATGGAAAACAAAACAATTGAACAAGCAAAAGACGATATTAAAGAAGCAATTAAAAAAGCTGATGCTGAACCTAAACAAAAGGTTACAGACCTTATTTCTAATATGTATGAAGAAATGCCAAACAACCTTGTAGAACAATATGAAATTTATAAAGAAAAGGAGTCGAAGTAAGTCATGGCTCAATTAACTATGATTCAAGCAATTACAGAAGCGATGCGTACTGAACTTAAAAATGATGAAAATGTTGTTATTTTTGGTGAAGACGTTGGAGCAAACGGCGGAGTATTCCGTGCAACAGAAAACCTTCAAAAAGAATTCGGTGAAGACCGTGTGTTTGATACACCACTTGCTGAATCAGGTATTGGTGGATTAGCAATTGGGCTGTCCTTGCAAGGATTCCGTCCTGTTATGGAAATTCAATTCTTCGGTTTCTTATATGAAGTAATGGACTCTGTAAGCGGACAGATGGCACGTATGCGCTACCGTTCAGGCGGCCGCTATAATTCAGCTGTTACAATCCGTTCACCTTTTGGCGGCGGTGTACACACACCTGAAATGCATGCTGACAGTCTTGAAGGATTAGTTGCTCAACAACCAGGATTAAAAGTAGTTATTCCTTCATCACCATATGATGCGAAAGGACTTTTAATCTCAGCTATCCGTGATAATGACCCAGTCATTTTCCTAGAACATATGAAACTATATAGATCTTTCCGTGAAGAAGTTCCAGAAGAAGAATACACAATTCCACTTGGTAAAGCTGATGTAAAACGTGAAGGTAAAGACCTTTCTATCATCACTTACGGAGCTATGGTACGTGAATCACTTAAAGCTGCAGAAGAACTTGAAAAAGAAGGTTTCTCTGTAGAAGTAGTCGATCTTCGTTCAATTGCCCCACTTGATGTGGAAACAATCGTTGCTTCTGTTGAAAAAACAGGACGTGCTATCGTAGTTCAAGAAGCACAAAAACAAGCTGGAATTGCAGCTTCAGTTGTAGCAGAAATTACTGAACGTGCAATCTTAAGTCTAGATGCACCCGTTCTTCGTGTAACAGCAGCAGATACCGTTTTTGCTTTCTCAGAAGCAGAACAAGTGTGGCTGCCTAATTATAAAGATATAATGGAAACAGCGAAAAAAGTATTAACATTCTAATACAAATGTACAGGTCGAAAAGTACTAACTGAACGCTTTTCTCTTACTGGATTAGTCAAGCTGATTAGTAAGAGAAAAGTTTTTTCAGAAAAATAACTTTTTTTC
>NZ_JAZVJO010000202.1:0-4727 GCF_059453735.1 Peribacillus sp.
AATAAATTTGAGGTAAGTATACAACCTCTCTGGGGATTAGATCATTAAAAATAGGGGGATGACATGAAATTAAAATTTCTCGTGATACCGACACTGATGCTTTTAACAGGATGCAGTCAAGATTCTGTTAACACCTTTGTGGAAGGTAAGCATTGGTCAGTTAATTATACATTGAATTCCGTCAATAAAGGTACAGATGAAATCTATGAAATAATTAGAAATGATGAGAGTATGAAAGTTAACAAGGTTCACATTAATATGAACAAAGGTGACAGAACCTTTAACAGTGAAGGTGAAGATTTAAAGTTAGAGTTAGACGATGATAATAAACTAAAATTTCAAGATAAGTGTGAAGACTGTAATTTTAAAAGTATCCCCAAAGAAGTTACTATAGAGTGGGATGGCAACAAGGAAACTATCGAAATACCGAACGGCGAATCAAATAAAAGTATTAATCGATAGGAGGTAGACGATGGAATTCGAAAAGGTAATGAAATATATTGATGAAAACAGTGAAGACCACAACTGTACGAAACTACTAATAAAGGAAGTGACTTTTTCATGCAGTTAAAACTAATGTGGAGTGCTATCGCTGTCATAGCTTTGGGACTCTTTGGTATTGTAATGTACTCTTTTGCAGAAGACCCAAATAAGAATTATGAACCCAAACAAGAAACAAAGCAAGAAACCAAGAAAGAAAAACTCCCCGTAGAAACCACACAAGTAAAAGATAAACAACATTATTCTAACTACATTGATAAAGAACTTTCAGCTAATCATTATATTGGCGATAATCTCGACCCTTCTGTTTTTGAGTATACATATAATAAATATTTCAGTGATTTAAAAATTGACCGTTCTATTGATTTTGGACCCGTTAGGTATGGTTCAGTTAGTGTCTCGGCTGACCTCAGCGATAAGATATTCATAAAGGGTTCAATGCTTTCAGACTCTATGATGTTTACTGAATTATATTTATATGGGTTTGGGTTAAAAACTGATAAAGAAATAAACGAGTTTAAAGAAATCACTTTAGCTGTTTTCACATCCGTTGCAAACCAAGATGTAAAAGATTCTTTATACAAAACAATGAATTTTAACGAAAAAATAAAAAATAGCGGAGAAGTCGAACTTATTATGGGGGATATTAAGTATGTCTTAAGTCAGAGCAAATTAGATGACGGAAGTTTGTTAATTACTTTCCTGGTTTCAAACATTAAAAATCCATAATAACTGTCATCAAGATAGCTGGAAAAATAGTTCTCTAAATTAAACAATGAAAAAGATGCCTCTAAAAATAGAGGTGGAATGGTTTTAGGTAATAGTTGTGAGTGAGTCAAAAAGAGGAAATGTACTTCCGGTAAAGTTATAGAGGTGTATTCAACTTCCTTTATTTATTAAGCTTCCTATTTAGTAAGACCGACAGTTTGAATTGTCGGTCTTTTTTATTTACTCAAAAAAGTGTGACCGGACATAGACCATTTTGACGATATCATCAGTTCGGTTATACCAATTGTGAGGTTTAGAAGATTCGACATGAAAACTGTCTCCTGGAGTAAGATCGACCTCTTCCTCTTCATACATGACGGTTAGCACACCGGATAGTACGTAAATGAATTCTTGTCCATTATGGGTGAAGGTATGTACCTGCTCTTGATTAGGGAGGACGGTAACAATCATCGGTTCAAAATCAGGATTCGGTATGTCTCCTGCTAAACTTTGATAACTAAACCTGGATTGTTGAAAATCAACCTGATCGTTAGGCGTTTTTCTTCGGATTACGCTTCTGGGATGGTCATTGTCACTAAAAAAATATGTAGGACTAACATTCAAGGACTCAGCAATTTTTGTTAATGATTCAATGGTGACAGAAGATTTTAACCGTTCCACTTGAGAGAGAAAACTAATGGATAGACCCGTTTTCTCGGCAATTTGTTTGAGGGTTTTTTTTTGTTCGCGACGGAGACGTTTTAACGATTCTCCTATTTGGTGAGCCATACGTATTCCCCTTTGTCTTTTGTAAAAATTAGAAAAATTTGTTTGTAAAACTATTGACTGATTTTTCTTAATCATCCATAATATATCATTAACAAGGGAAAAATTAAAGTGACACTTCAATTTTAGATAAAAAACAGTTAGTAGGGAGAGATTATTATGACTACAACAGCTAAAAAACTTTCAGAATTTAAGAATGAGCCATTCACAAATTTTTCTACGAATGAAAATAAACAGGCAATGGAACATGCGTTAGCGAAAGTTTCAAAGGAACTTGGACGTGAAATTCCTTTATACATAGGCAGTGAGAAGATTTCGACTGATGAAAAAATCATCTCGATCAATCCAGGTAATATTGATCAAATCATCGGTAAGGTCAGCAAGGGAACTAGTGAAATTGTTGATTCAGCCATGAACGTGGCATTAGAAGCCTTTGAAAGCTGGAAGCAAGTACCGGCTGTCGAGCGTGCAGACTATTTGGTTAGGGCAGCCGCTTTGTTGAGAGAGCGCAAACATGAATTCTCTAGCCTATTAGTGTTGGAAACTGGGAAGAACTGGGCCGAGGCTGATGCTGATACGGCGGAAGCAATTGATTTTTTTGAGTTTTATGCAAGAGAGATGATTCGTCTTAGTGAAACAAGTATTCATCGCCCGCTTACTAAAATTGAAGGGGAAAATAATCAAATGACGTACATTCCTCTTGGGGTAGGCGTAATCATTTCTCCTTTCAACTTCCCACTGGCCATTATGGCAGGTACAACGGTAGCGGCAATTGTGTCTGGAAATACGGTCATTCTGAAGCCGGCAGATTCTGCTCCAGTCATTGCAGCGAAGTTCGTCGAGTTGATGAAAGAAGTAGGGCTTCCTGATGGAGTACTAAACTATGTGCCAGGGGATGGAATTGAGGTAGGCGAATACCTGGTTGAACACCCTAAAACACGATTTATCTCATTCACGGGCTCTCGTGCCGTTGGCTGTCGGATTTATGAACGGGCTTCTAAAGTACAGCCAGGTCAGATTTGGCTGAAGCGAGTCATTGCTGAAATGGGTGGGAAAGACGGAGTGGTTGTGGATGAAACGGCCGATTTAGATGCTGCAGCAAAAGCAATTGTCGCATCAGCTTTTGGTTACCAAGGCCAAAAATGTTCAGCGGGATCACGCGCCATCATCGTAGAGTCTGTGTATGATCAGGTGGTTGAAAAAGTTACCTCATTAGTGAGTAAATTAGAGGTAGGTACTCCTGCCGAAAATTATCCTGTTGGACCGGTTATCGATCAGAAGTCTTTCGACAAAGTGATGAGCTATATCGAAATCGGCAAGGGAGAAGGAAGATTGCTCAACGGTGGAAATAAAGCAGATGGCAATGGCTATTACATTCAACCAACTGTTTTTGCAGATGTGGATCCTAAAGCGCGAATTATGCAAGAAGAGATTTTTGGACCTGTTCTAGCGCTTGCTAAGGCAAAGGATTGGCAGGAAGCGATTGCCATCTATAACGACACAGATTACGGTCTGACAGGTGCTTATTTCTCTGAAAATGAAGAACGAATTTCGTTTGCTCTTGATCATATGCACTGTGGCAATTTATACATCAATAAAAAGTGTACAGGTGCATTAGTCGGTGCGCAGCCGTTTGGCGGGTTCAATATGTCAGGAACAGATTCAAAAGCAGGTGGATACGATTACCTCTTATTGTTTACACAAGGAAAATTAACGTCAAGAGTAAGTAAATAAAGAAATCATTTTCTTCTTAGAGATCGGATGCAGTGAACGTAGTTCTGCATCCGGTCTCTTTATGTTGTAAATAATAGAAAAACTCCCGTTGTGTTTATCGGGAGTTTTAAGTAACTGCTAGTATTTAATACCCTGTCCAGCCAGCATCAGCTGTGATGGTCGTGGCATTGACAAAGCTTGCATCATCACTGGCAAGGAATAACGCAACTTTGGCAATTTCAATCGATTCACCGGACCGTGGGTTACCGGCAGCGCCGCTCATTGCCTTTTGCATGCCGAACTCGTTTGGCTCACTCATAGTGGTTCCAATGTTCGTATTAACACCACCTGGAGCAATAGCATTGCAACGAATACCGTTACCAGCGTATTGGAAGCCTACGTTTTTGGTGAAGCCGATGACTGCATGTTTGGAAGCTGTATATGCCGCACCCGCTCTTGAACCGAAGAGTCCGCCGACAGAAGCGACATTAATGATGATCCCTTGTTCTTTTGCAAGAAAAATAGAAAGGGCTTTTCTGGTTGTTCGCATAACAGATGTCGTATTCACCGCGAAGATCCGTTCCCAATGCTCGTCTGTAAGTTCAGCAGCAGGAATGAAGTTATCCATAATTCCAGCATTGTTGACAAGAATGTCCAGCGTCCCAAACTTTTCAACAGCCAAATCAATCATGGCTTGAACATCTTCTTCTTTTGCTACATTAGCCATTACAGCAACGGCTTTTCCACCTTCTCTTTCAATGTCTGCAGCAACTGATTCCACAGCCTCTTTATTAATATCTGAAAGGATAACGTTGGCGCCTTCTTGTGCATACAATCTAGCGATCTCTTTGCCCATTCCTGATGCGGCACCTGTAACAATGGCAACTTTGCCTTCTAACTTCATAATATTTCCTCCTAATTACTTTTTTTACTTATATTTACATTAAGTATAAACGTATCTTTGATTGGGTACAAATGATAGGTGGATAAAATAGCGAATATTTGACGGGAGTGTGTCG
>NZ_JAZVJO010000203.1:0-7292 GCF_059453735.1 Peribacillus sp.
GCACTTGAAGTCTTCCTTGTCCCAAATCAGATTATTGATGGGGGTATTACAGGAATATCGATTATGCTATCGTATATTACTGGATGGAAACTAGGATTATTCATTTTTATTTTAAACCTTCCATTCTTTTTTATTGGCTACAAGCAAATCGGAAAAACATTTGCCCTATCTACACTGTATGGGATTACCATTCTATCCATTACCACGTCTTTCCTGCACCATGTATCCGCTTTTACCTCAGATATGACTCTCGCCGCTATTTTCGGGGGAATGATTCTTGGGATTGGAGTCGGAATCGTTATTAGATATGGTGGTTCTTTAGATGGAACTGAAATACTTGCCATCCTTTCCAGCAAAAAACTGCCATTTTCAGTAGGTGAAATTGTCATGTTCTTTAACCTATTCATCCTTGGAAGTGCGGGTTTTGTTTTCACTTGGGATCGTGCAATGTATTCGATTCTTGCTTATTTTGTGGCATACAAATCCATGGATGTTGTTATTGCAGGGTTAGATGAATCAAAATTCGTCTGGATTATCAGCGATGAATTTCAGGACATCGGAGACGCAATTCTTCATCGTCTTGGACGAGGCGTCACCTACCTTACTGGTGAGGGTGCCTATTCTGGGGATGATAAAAAGGTAATATTTTGTGTCATCAACCGGCTCGAAGAAGCAAAGCTTAAGGATATCGTTAAAGATTTCGATACCTCAGCGTTTCTTGCGATTGGAGATATTGCCGAGGTAAGAGGCGGACGCTTTAAGAAGCGAGATATTCATTAAGTAAGTTCAGCTCCTCAAGGAAAGAATGATCTTAGATGCAAGGTGGTTCTTTCCTTGAGAAGCTTCATTAAAAAAAGCACAACTCATAGAGTGTGCTTTTTTATTTAGTATATTATTTATGACGAGGATTATTGATTGCCTGCAGCATTTTAGTACCAAGAACCATTTCGCTTCCGCATAAAGGACAGCTAGGTACTTCACTACTCGTAAAGTTATCCCGGATCCAACCTTTACAGTCTTCTGATGTACAATCCCACACTTTTGTTTCTTCAGGTATTACTTCTTCAGTATTATTACGTTTATACATACATCCCACTCCTTGGATTTGAATTGGTTTCTTACAATCCCCAAAATCAAGCTTATTTAACTGGAATAAGATGAAAGACGAGTACCCTTATATGGTCTATTTTGTGGATTTCAAATCTATTATACCACAAATCACTGTCTAAAATGTAATTATATCTCTGGAAGAGCGCTTGATCCTGATATAAATAAAGCTGCCCTTTCTCATAAGGACAGCTTTTTTCAGCCTGAATGCTGAATATGTTTTGGTTTCCAACCATTCCACCAAAAGAGGCTTGGCTCTAAGGAAGAATAGTGGAAAGCTTAAGAGCAATTATAACCTTAACCTAATACAATGAAAGCCCTGCCTCTCTTATCATCTTTACGGCTCCAAGACCGCGCCAGTGAGAATCAGGTTTCAGTTTTAAAATACAAATTTATTAAAGGAGACTGAATTATATGCCGGTCTGGGGTATTTTTTGACTGACAACATTTTAGTAGAAGTAAGTTAAAAATTTAGAAGTAAAAATCAAGTGAGGACTTTATATCTGAAGTATTTCCGTCATTCATTGAATTTCTAACTTGTTTCTATAAGCTACTTTAATGCAAAAACAAATGGATATACCATTTGGCTTTAATAAATATGCTATTATGTTAATTACTCTTTTGTGTCTATTACGACACTGAATTTATATTGTAGCATCTTATATAAATCATGTCAAACATTAATTTTAAAAAAGGCCGATGACTGCTATCCATCTGCCTTTCCTTTTTGCCTAACGCTATGATTATTATTCAACGATACGCATTATATTCTGTTAGTATTTGCGGTAATTCCCGCACTTCCTCAACCAGATTTCCGCCGCACATTGGGCAAGGCTGATTTTCTGTTGCAAAGTCTTTTCTCATCCATCCGTTGCAGGATTCTGATTCACACGCATAGACAATGGTGTCCTCTATTATTGGTGCTGGTTCCTCTGAATTCTTTTTACCAAAATACATGAGCGACCTCCTTTTTCTATACTATATGCAAAAGGAGGTAAAATTATTTATATTAGACAAGCATTGTCTTTCTTACTAATGCCGCTTTAATCATGAAATAAGTAATGTCTGCAGGCAAAGCCTCTTTCAGCGGTTTTAACTTATCTGCCCCTACTTCTCCAGCAGCCTTAAGAATCAGCTTCTGCTGTTCATCAGAAAGAATCCGATCCCAATCAAGTTCCAACCCTTCTAACGCACATTTAATCAAATGATTTTCAACCGAAACAGGAGATAGACCGCGAATTTCTGCGATTTCATTTACAGTCTTGTTCTGTTGAAAATAGTTCAGCGATTCAAGATGAGTCGGTTCGCCTTTTTCTTTTGGTGTGGGATGGTTCGGCCCCTCTATCGGTGCTAATTCTGGATGATCACTCAAAAAATGAGCAATCGCTGAAAGGAACGGTGCACCATACTTTTCTTGTTTTTGCTTACCTACACCTTTAACCTCCAAGAACTGTTCATCTGTTTTAGGGTACCTAGATGCCATATCTTTCAACGTTGCATCAGAGAAAATAACGAACGGCGGTACATTCTCTGTTTGTGCAATTTCCTTACGCAGCTGACGCAGTTCTTGGAACAACTCATCATCGACTGATAGAGCTGCAACTTTAACAATTTCCTTACGCAAGACTTGCTGCTTGCCGAGTAATACTTCTTTGCCTTCATTGGTTAATTTCAAAACAGGGAACTGTCCGCCTGAAAGGGCAATAAACTGGCGTGCTGTCAGGAAATCAATAAAGTCCGTAATGTCCTTCGCCGACTTTTTCCCCATTATTCCATAGGTAGAAAGTGTTTTAAATCCGAATTCTTCAATTTTTTTATTTTTCGAACCAGATAAAACTTGAGCTACGAGTGTCTTCCCAAATCTTTCACCCATCCTAATGATACAAGACAACACCATTTGTGCTTCTGTCGTTACGTCCACAGAAGATCGGCTGTCTCGACAATTTTCACAACGACCGCAATCATCCGGATTCTCTTCACCAAAGTAACGGAGGATAAATGCTTGTAGACACCCTTCTGTAAAACAATAATCCTTCATCAAGTTCAGTTTAGTAAGTTCCTGATTCAGACGGTCCTCTGATGGGTTAGATTGATCAAGCAAAAACCGTTGCACTCGTATATCCTGAGGAGAATAAAGAAGAACACATTCACTATCCAGTCCATCACGTCCTGCACGGCCTGCTTCTTGTTAATAACTTTCCATATTTTTTGGGATTTGATAATGGATAACGAAGCGAACATTCGATTTATCAATTCCCATACCAAACGCACTGGTGGCAACCATAACCGATATATTATCCTGTAGAAATAATTCCTGCTGTTCTGAACGTTCACGCTCACTCATACCGGCATGGTATCGACCAGCATTAACCCCGCTTTTCATAAGGCGGGTATATAATCTGTCAACTTCCTTCCGCGTAGCCGCATAGATAATCCCTGATTCCTCTTTGTTCTCAGTAAGATAACGGCTGAGATATTGATCTCGATTTTCATCTTTTAGGGTAGAAAAGATCAGGTTTTTTCTAGCAAACCCAGTGGAAATCGCATCATCCTCATCAATCCCAAGTGACTTGCAGATATCTTTCTGCACGATGGGCGTTGCTGTAGCAGTTAAAGCCAAAACAACTGGACGAGAAGGAATCTGTTCTATTAATGGGTTGATACGTAAATAGCTTGGACGAAAATCATGCCCCCATTGAGAAATACAGTGCGCTTCATCAATTGCAACGAGAGAGATATTAAGCTCTTGAAGCTCCCTCATAAAATATGGATTTTCCAACCGTTCAGGGGCGACATATACTAGTTTATAAACTCCATCCTTGATATCACGCAGCCGCTGATCTGCTTCCGAGGCACTAATTGAGCTGTTTAATAACGTAGCCTCAATTCCATTCTGCAGTAAGGTATCGACCTGATCCTTCATCAAAGAAATTAGCGGTGAAATAACTAATGTCACCCCAGGCAAAATTAACGCAGGAATTTGATAACAAATGGATTTACCACCGCCAGTTGGCATTACCCCTGCTGTATTTTTCCCGCTTAGAACCTGTTCAATGATCGTATCCTGCCCGCTTCGAAATTCATCGTAACCAAAATACTTTTTCAAATACTGTCTTGCCTGTTCCATCATCCTTTATTCCCTCTTTCCCGTTCAAACTTCTCCCTTCATTCTACATTGAAACCCATCACACATCAAAGGCGAAGAAAAGAGAATGCCTTCTTTTTGGATTAGGTTGGTTTTCGAATTCTTATTTAGGTGAGGATCCCCTCTCCAAACAGCTTTTCAACTAGATTGATCATGTTTTTTGTGGATGGGGTTAGTAAACTGAATATCTTTTCTGTTCTTAAGAGACAGGAATCTTGTTTTGGCAGCCCATCTGAGGAGTGAAATGCTAGGGCTGAATACCTTGGAGTTTGGGCCGAATAATTCCCCGTATAGGCTGAATAAATCGCGGTTTGGGCCGAATGTTGGATCTTTTGGGCCGAATAAGCGCTTTTTGACTTCGCATTTGGATGGAAACCCCACCTCCAAACAGCTTTTCAACTGGATTGATCACGTTTTTCGTTGATGAGTTTGTAAAATGAGTATCTTTTTTGTTCTTAAGAGACAGATACTCTGTTTTGGCAGCCATCCAGATGTAAAATTCACCTTCATAATAAAATGACAAATAAAAAACCATTGACCTCAAAGGGGTCAATGGTTTTTATTATCTTAAATTATTTAAGAACTTTTACGTTGACTTGTTTGACGCCCCAATTAACAGCATCTTCTTCTTCTGCGAAGAATAGGTCAATTTTGTTTCCTTTAATGGCTCCGCCCGTATCGGCAGCAGTTGCATAGCCATAGCCTTCTACATAGACTTTAGATCCTAGTGGAATAACAGTTGGATCTACGGCAATGACCATTGCGTCAGGGTTAGCATTCAAGTCTACACCTGTTGCCGTGATTCCTGTGCATCCTTCACAACTGGCGGTATATGCCGTTGCACGAACAGATAGTTCGTTTGCTGTATCAGATTCAGAAGAATTTTCTTCTTGTACTGGTTCAGCTTGTACTGGTTCAGCTTGTACAGGTGCTTCCTCTTTTACAGGCTGCTCTGGTTGAGATTCCTCTTCAGCATCCTCTTGTACAGCTGCTTGTTTCGCAGGTTCTGCTGCTGGTTGAGAGTCGGTTGTATCGGCTGATTGATTAGTTAAGATGGACAGTTGATCGTCTGGTTGAATTAGATCAGAAGATAATTTGTTCCATTCTTTTAAATCCTGTACAGTCACTCCGAACATTGCAGCTATATGTGATAAGGTATCCCCGTTTTTAATTGTGTAGGTTTCTTCCCGGGAAACCTTTAAAAGATCATTAGGGTGAATCATATCTGAAGTTAAGTTATTCCAGGATTTTATATCGTTGATCGAAACTTCATACTTTGCTGAAAGTCCCCATAATGTGTCTCCGTCTTGAACTTTAACGTTTTCTGCGTGGGTGTTGGTTCCAGCACCACCGGAAATTATTGCTGCAGCAGCTAAAGATAGAATTATTTTTTTCATAAATATAGTACCTCCTTGGTTACGCTCATTAAGCTAACAGGGATTATAATAACATAGGCACATTTCATTCAAAGGACAAACAGATAAAGAACAGATGACGAAGATAACAGCAAGATGTCAGTGTGTTACAAACGAGCTGTTTCTCCGTAAACTGTCATATAAGTCACTAATCCATCGCTATAAATGACCATCTCCTTCTAATTCGTAATTTATCACTTAATTCGGACTATGGATTTAATCAAAAAAAACACCGGTGCATGCAGCACCGGCGTTTACTTATGGTTCTTATTTTCGATCAGAGGAATAAGTCCAGCCATCTTCTTGATAGACTTTCCCTTCCTTCATTAGTTTTCCGAGTGCACGCTTAAACGCACCCTTCGAGATTCCAAAATGGAATTCAACATCATCAGGAGATGTTTTATCACAATAAGGCATGGCTCCACCACGGTTCATTAAGTAACCATAGATAACGCCAGCGTCCCCTTCCATTTTATCTTGTTTGAAAGGATGTAATGAGACGTTCAAGCTGCCATCTTCTTTGATATCAATTACTCGGCCTTCCACAAACTGTCCAAGTCTTGGCTCTTGTTCTCGCTCGCTTTCGTGGATAAAGCAGCGATACCCTTCTTGAGAAACGAAAAATGAACCAACTAGAAGCAGGCGGTAGACGTTTCCGGAAACAGGTGTATTAAACATTCCCTTTTGTGGTGCATCTATAACTACTTCCTGCATAACGTCTTCAGTTGCCAGTTTTCCATAGAGTCGCCCTTCCCGATCTGTTTTCAGACATATGTATAGTTTGTCTCCAACAGTCGGCCATAAGTGATCAATGTTTGGTAAATCATCGACTGACACCAACAGGTCTTTAGGAAGACCAATATTAACAAACACACCAAGTCTTCTTTCTACATCGACAACCTCAGCCCAAGCATACTGATCAAAACCGATTTCTGGAATCAATGTTGTAGCCGTAAATCGACCCTGCTTATCTACATATATAAATACCGTGACATAATCACCTATCGCTACTTCCATACCTTCTTTAATCGCATTATGATGAAGCAAGACACTTTCTTCTGTCTCATCTATTAAGAAAAAACCAAACTCAACTTCACGATCCACTTCTAATTCAACGACCCTGCCGGCCTCTATAATTGACATAATAAAAAAACCTCCTGTAAACAACCATTGTATACCTTTAGTGTACCCATTTTTAAATTTCCAACCTATACGAATCTACCATTTTTACGAACAACTGTATATAGTATCAGTGATTCTCATGCCCTAAATCACGAAAAAAAGCTATATTTTCATTCTTTTTGGATGATTTCTATAAAAAAACGGAGCAAATTTGCTCCGTTACCTTTATCTATAAGTTAGTCTCTCTGTGGAACCATGATTTGGCCTCGCTTGCCATTACTTAAAAGTGTTTGGAGAATCATTTTTGATAACTGGCTGGGCTGGTACGGTTTAACTAAGTAATCCTTTGCGCCCAAAGAAAAGCCTCTTTCTTTCTCATCTAATGCAGTTGAAATAAAGATGGGCAGATCTTTCAATTGAGGATTCTCTTTCAGTTTTTGCATAAGATCCCAACCATCCATGTCTCCTTCTTCAAGCATAATATCAAGAACAATAGCATCGGG
>NZ_JAZVJO010000204.1:0-2368 GCF_059453735.1 Peribacillus sp.
TCACAGAACGACATGGCTACGATCCGACTTACCAAGTAAAAACGAATACGATGCTTGGCAGGCGTGGGTAGATTTCTCAAACACTAAATGGAAAACAGACGATGGGCAAGATTATTATATTGTGCGAATGTTCATCGAACCAACGTTGGACTGGATCGACTTCTCTTAACTCGCGAAACTATCAACTACTATTATAGAAAGGAGGTGGACTAATGGCTACTTGGAAGCAGATTGAGGCCCGACGTGAACTTCGTCTCTGGATCAAAGAAGTTATTGTGCCTGCTGTTACAGCGGGTTTGGTAGCTTGGAGTATTCCGGAAGTGCGAGAGTATACGAAGGACAAGTTCAATAAGACAAAGGAATTCATCAAGTCCAAAATCCGTAAGTAAAGAGATCGAGCCCCTAACACGGGCTCTTTCTTTTTAACCTAGGTTAGAATTTCCGTACACGGGTTACAGAATAGAATGATATTTTTGTAAAGTGAAAAAATCCCGGGGAGGAAATTTGGAAAAATGTTTTGAAAGGAGAAAACGTATGTTTGATTTTCTGGATTTGCTAATCGGCTTGATTGTTGGTTCGGGGGTAACATATTTCCTTACAGTGCCTAAGAAAGTCGGCACACTGCTATTCCATAACCCCGAATCAATGATCGCCGAATTAGACCAACCCGTGGAGGAAATTTACAACAAGGATCGTGTTATGTTCGTAGTCTCGCGTAGATAACACGTTCTATTATGGAACGTAGATTCCGTAAATCGAAAGGAGGAATTCAAAAATGGGCAAAAGAAAGAGATTGTTGACCATGATCGAACGTGAACGAGAGTTTTACGATCAATGTCAAGTTGGATCAGAGGAATACGTGGCATCGCAGAATCGACTTAAGGATCTCGAAAAGCAGCTCGCTGAGCTGGGTGACCAGACTAGTAGAACTGCTATCGAGGGAGCTAAAATCGCTGCGTATGTCGCTACGTCCGTATTCACCTTGGGTAAGATCTTGGCTTTCGAAAAGAACGACTCATTCTCAACGATTACGAAAACTTGGCTGAATGTATTCGGTCCTAAGAAACTGTAACTACGATCCAAAAGGAGGGTCTTAACAAAGACTCTTCTTTTTATCCTGGTCGCGAAAATTTCACACTCCTTTATAGGAAACCAAAATTTAAGGAGGTTTGACTATGTTAGATCAGTACATTCCGGTCCCTAAAATTTGTTCTCTGCTTCAAGTGTCGAAGGTGACCGTTTACAAATACATAAAAGAAGGCGCGTTCCCCTCGGTTCGCAAGGCTCCTAGTCTGGGCTTCCCTGGTAATACTGGTTACGAGGTACAGTACCGTGACGTAATCGAGTTTATGCAAACCAAGGAGGAACGAAAAGCCGCAAAGAAAAAGCGTAATACGGCTAAAATCGACAACGAAGCAAAACAATTACTGACTGAATTACATACCAACATGGTTCGACAAGCTGAAATCATTGGTAAACTGCTGGAGAAGCTCTAACAAGAGCTTTTCTCCTTTGAGGTTTCACATGAGATACTATTACGAAAAACCAGCTATATATTTGTCTATGTACGGCGAGACATATACGTGTGATCATCCCGTATATGACAAATGCACGCTATATAAAATCGGAAATAAGGGATTGGCAGTTATTCAGCAGCGGTTTGACGATGATTTAAAAAGCACGTATTGGACTGAGATTGATCCATGGATGACGGACGTTCTATATACTCATCCGAAATTTAGAGATTTCTTCGAAGAACGTTCTGATGAATGCGCTGACGGTTTATATCCAACGGTCACAATACGCCAATTGATGTGGGGATTAAAAATGAAGCCGCTACCTAGACGTAGATGGGAAACTTGTTTTGACAGACGTCATATTTGAATTCGCGAGAAATGCAACTCCTGTTATGGAAACCTATATGAATTAAAAGGGGGTCGGTAACGTGGTTATTCTTGGAGTTGCTATGGTCGCGTTCGGCGTCGTGCTGATCATTACTGGTTTGAAAAAGTGAGAGTCTCTGTGGAGACTCATTCTTTTTAGTTTAATAGGAGGATAAAATGGACGAAATGATGCTTAAACTTCGTTCTAGTTTTTTGAAGAAAATCGCGGCAAAACTTCTATCGACTCTCGTCTTCACAAAGTTTGGTTACAAGATTGATATTCTGATCGACAAGCTCGAAATGGAATCTATCAATGGTGAAACAAGCGTATCCGCAAGTGTCAACTTGAAACTCCCGAGCGCGGAGCTTGTTAAGATCGCCAACTCCTTCGCGAAAAATGCAGACCGTATTATGAAGGAGGGATGACAATGATTACGTTCATCATGTTGTTAGGCTTACTGGCGTTGGTTCTGACGGTTCTTGCT
>NZ_JAZVJO010000205.1:0-1755 GCF_059453735.1 Peribacillus sp.
TAGCACCTTTGCCGTAGCCGGTTGCTGAAGTTTCAAAGGGCCAGTCCCTCCACTTCTCTCGATAAGATTCCTATGAAATTTTTTAGTACTCGTTTATATAATATATCTAATTTACATGAATAATAAGAAAATTTCAATAGTTTATTACCCATTCTCAGCGTCTATTTAAAAAATACATCAGAAGTTTAATTACTTCCCTATAGGTAAATATATAAATAGTACCGCAGAATAGCTGGAGGTGAAAGAATGCTAGAAATTTTAGCAAAGCAGTTTCGAAAACCAGAAGGATTGCTGGGGAGAATTGTCGGCAGGATTATGTCATTTGATAATCGAAAGATCAATACATGGACACTGAATAGGCTGCAAATAAAACCCGGGGACATTATTTTAGAAATTGGGTTTGGACCGGGTGCTGCTATTGAAGACATGTTTAAGAGACAACGAAATTTACGGATTGATGGTATAGATCTCTCACATGATATGCTGAAGGTTGCTTCTACACGAAATTTGGATGCATTAAAAAAGAAAAAACTACGCTTATTCGAAGGTGATCTTTTAGAGATTGAAGAAGATTTTTATCAGTATGACAAAGTCGTCTCGGTTAATAACTATCCATTATGGAAAGACAAACAGAGTACTCTTAAGCGAATTTATCAACTGATGAAGAATAATGGCGTAATTGCCATTACTGTACAACCGCGGGAGGAAGACGCATCTCGAAAAAAAACATTTGCTCATGCACATGAAATCGAACAAGCTTTATACCTTGCTGGTTTCCGCAATATTTCAGTGAAATTCAAAAAAATAGCACCAGAACTTACAGTTTGTGTAACAGCTGTTTGTAAAAAATAAACGACCAAAAGTTGGGGCTTTGCACCCCAACTTTTCTGTGTTTTATCCTTTCTGCTCCATCCATGCAAGTCGTTTTTTTTCTACTCTCTTTTTCCAATCGTCTGCTAGTGAATCCAGCATCAGCATCCCTTCGATATCAGTCTGATTCCCTTCATGATGTAGCAGTATTCGATTCCCCCGTTCAATTGAATAGGCTTCCTGAACCCTTTCTTTTAGAATAATGTTTGATTCATCTTCAATCGTCCCTTCTTCAATGACCCTGGCAAAATAACCGGTGTATCCTGTTTCCATAGTCCTTTTCAAAAAAGTTGGCACTTCATTAAAATATGAAATAGTCGCACAAGGAATTCTTCCTTGACAGATTTCTACTATACTCGTACCTATTTGATAGATATCTCCGAAAAAAACCTCTGATTCTTTCATACCTGATACAGTTAAATTTTCTCCAAAGGCAGGCCTATTCAGGACCTTATCGAATTCCTGCTCCCATTGGATATAATGCTCATATGGATAGAAACATACTGCCCGATCGGAGCCGCCATGATGCCTCAAATTACCTACACCATCTCCGTTAAACCCTCTATAAGACAGATGGATTTTTTGAACAGCTTGTTTATCCATTCCAGTAATGAAAGATCTGCCTGACAACGTTTTAAGCTTAGGTTCACCAATATGTATCCCTTTAATTTTTCGTGTACTCATAAACCATTCCCCCTGCCTATTTAACCTCTTACCGAAAAGGATTGTCTTGAACGATCCTATAATGTTAGTATAAATTCACAATATCTAGTTGACTAGCTGCGAGTTCAGCTAGATAGTGATTATATTCATTTTTCTGCTAATTATGAAACAAATTTAAAGGGGGAGCAGATGCTGCCCCTTTTTTCTGCTGATTATTTAAAT
>NZ_JAZVJO010000206.1:0-10313 GCF_059453735.1 Peribacillus sp.
CCAGCCGCGACCAGCACCGCCGCCTCCAGCAGAACCCCCGCCTCCACCGCGGGGACCGCTGCTGCCTCCACCGCCGCCTCTTCTCGACAGCATGGAGAGAATTGTGTATGACAATGCTCCACCAAAGAATTTTATATCGAGGAAGACAAGAGCAACTATGATAATAATCATCAGCCAGCCTGGAATTGGACTTTTGGCTTCAGCGGTCGGCTTTTCATCCGCCTTATATTCACCTGAAACAGTTTGTGTAATCACTTGGTAGGTTTCAGTCACCGCTTTGCCCGGTTCGTTATTTTTTAAGTATGGGATTGCATATTCATCAAGGATTCTCCCTGCTTTGCCATCAGGAAGAACTCCTTCAAGACCATATCCCGTTTCAATTCTTATTTTCTTTTCCTTCAGCGCCAGCACAAGTAAGACTCCGTTGTTCTTTTCGGCGTTCCCTAGCTTATATTTTCGAAACGCTTCGTTAGCATATGTTTCAATATCTGTTCCTTCAAGTGTAGCAACAGTCAGCACCGACACTTGGGTTGATGTTTGATCATCCAACCCTCTTCCGACAGCCTGTAACTTTGTCTCTTCTTCCTCCGATAATACATTCGCAAAATCTTGAACATATATATCTCCAACAGGGTCAGGAATGACAGCCGCAGCATACCCATTGGTTAATCCATATAAGAAACACAAGCTGATAATTAGTAAGAAAAGGCTGGTAACCTTTCTTACCATCATTGGTCATTTCCTCCAAAATCAACATCTGGAGCTGTTTCAGCCTTAGGATCAGCTTTAAAGTATTCTTTTGCGTCAAACCCTGTTACACCTGCAACGATGGCTCCGGGTAACCGTTTAACTTTTTTATTATAAACGGATACCTGTGCATTATAATCTTTACGGGCTACTGAAATTCGGTTTTCCGTACCAGCTAGTTCATCCATTAACTGAGTAAATTGTTTATCCGCCTTGAGGTCAGGATAGTTTTCCACTACTACTAATAAACGGCTCAATGCTCCAGAAAGCTCACTATTCGCAGTTGCTTCCTCTTCTGGTGAGTTTGCTCCTGCTAATCTAGATCGAGCATCTGAAATAGCTGTAATGGTTTCTTTTTCATGTGATGCATAACCTTTAACCGTATTAACCAAATTAGGGATTAAATCCAATCTTCTTTGCAGCTGATTTTCGATTTGTGCATAGGATTGATCCACATTTTCTTCTTCAGATACAAAACCGTTATAGCTGGATACAAATATCATGATGATTGCTCCAATAATAACAATCCCAATTAGTAATGGTACAAGTAGATTTTTTTTCATTTTCTCTCCCCTTTGTAGTTATGTACTTATTATATTTTTACCATTACTGTCTTCTTTCTAAACTTGATAAATATATTCTATTCGGTAAATATTTTATGATGTACGAGTATATAGTAAAATAAGGAATTTATTTAACAAAACTATACAGTATTATAGATTAATTTCATTACACGGTATCTGTTTTGTTAAGTTATTGTAAAGTTTCGTCGAAATCTCTTTCCCTTTAGCAAAGGAATCCATTACAATGATTTAGTCAATACTATGCATACTATATTTCTTGGATGAAATTTTGTGCATAAAAATATGCCTTAAAAAATGGGGGTAATACCATGGTTTTTAAATCAAAACAGGACAAATTCGCAGTTGCTTTAACCAATATGGCACAAAACATCAAAGAAAGTGCTGATTATTTTGCTGACTTTAAGTTGAATAATGTTAGTGACCTAAAGGTTTTTGCTGACACAATGAAGGATTATGAGCATAAAGGCGATTCAATGGTTCATGATGTAATCAAAGATTTAAACAATGCATTTATCACACCGATTGAACGGGAAGATATTCTGCAGTTAACCATGAATATGGATGACGTATTAGACGGACTTGAGCATTGCTCTGCTTTATTTGAAATGTACTCGATCATTGATGCAGATGAGTATATGTTGAAATTTGTCGACGCAATCAGAAAATGTACGTATGAAATTGAACTTGCGGTAAAGTTGCTTTCAACTAAGAAAATGCAAAATATCCGTGAAAATGCAATAAAAATTAAAGATTTAGAATCATATTGTGATGGAATTCAACGCCAATCCATTAAAAATCTATTCAGTGTTGAAAAAGATCCAATTCAACTAATTAAATACAAAGAAATTTATGAGAGCCTTGAAGAAATTGCTGACTTCTGTCAGACAGTCGCTAATACACTTGAAACAATCATTATGAAGAACGCTTAAGGAGTCCTCCAAGAATGGATACTTTACTTATAATAACGATTTTAATCGTATTTTTCGCACTCGCTTTTGACTTTATAAATGGTTTTCATGATACGGCAAATGCCATAGCTACTTCTGTTTCAACAAAGGCGTTAAAACCTCGTCATGCTATTATATTAGCAGCTGTGATGAACTTTGTTGGTGCAATGACTTTTACTGGTGTTGCCAAGACGATTACCAATGATATTGTTGATCCATTTACATTACCTAACGGATCACTTGTCATAATGGCTGCCCTGATATCAGCGATTATTTGGAATTTAGTTACCTGGTATTTCGGCATACCAAGCAGTTCATCGCATGCGCTAATCGGCTCCATTGCTGGTGCTGCCATTGCTGCTGCCGGGTTTGCTTCAATTAAATGGTCTGGTTTTCTTAAGATCATCGAAGCTCTTATTCTTTCTCCAATCTTAGCATTTGGAGTCGGTTATCTCATTTACACCATCATTAAAATTGTCTTTAAAAATAACAACTTAACTAAAACGAATAAACAATTTCGCAGAATTCAGATTCTAACGGCAGCCGTTCAGTCTTATGCACATGGTACGAATGATGCTCAAAAAGCAATGGGGATCATCACCCTTGCTTTGATTGCCAATGGATATACAGATAGCACAGAAATACAAACGTGGGTACAAGTATCCTGTGCATTAGCAATGGGTATTGGAACATCAGTCGGCGGCTGGAAAATTATTAAAACGGTCGGCGGAAAAATTATGAAAATCCGTCCAATCAACGGCGTTGCAGCTGATTTAACAGGTGCTGCTATCATCTTTGGAGCAACGTTGATTCACCTACCAGTAAGTACAACTCATGTTATTTCATCTTCTATTCTGGGCGTAGGATCAGCTCATCGAATTAAAGGTGTAAAATGGGGAACAGCACAAAGAATGATCATTACTTGGTTTATCACGCTACCAATTTCCGCCACAGTTGCGGGTTTAGTTTACTACTTGTTAAATTTTATATTCTAATCAAAAACCTTTCCGATTTCGGAAAGGTTTTTTGTTTCTAATAAAAGCAGTAAAACATGCTATTTTTTCCAAAATGGCTTACTATTTTTAATATAGCCGTTTAATAAGGGGAATGCCTATGCTTAATGAAAAACTAAATAGAGAATTGTTCAAGGGAATTTATGGAGATCTTATGGAATTTTCCGATCGAATCAGTAGTATTGTCGGTGGTCCAGTCACCATTGAGGATGGAAATCATCGTCTGCTCGCCTACAGTATGCATGATGAAACGACGGACCAGGCCAGAATATCAACTATTATCGGCCGCCGAGTTCCAGAGAAAGTCGTTAATAGTCTCTGGAAAGCAGGAATTATACCCGCCCTTTTAGAGGACAATGCGCCGATTAAAGTGGAAGCGATTGAAAATGTTGGACTCGGAAATAGGGCAGCCGTTTCCATTCGGAAAAATAATGAGGTGTTGGGATTTATCTGGGCCCTTGAGGGAAAAAAACCGTTTACAGATGAAGATCTAGCCTTTTTACAGCTTGCAGCTAAGGAAGCCAAAAATCAGCTCCAACAGCTGCAATTGAAAAAGAAACACAGAGAAGCTGGTACTCAGGAGTTTCTCTGGCGGTTATTAACCGGCCATTATCAAAAAGAAACAGATATTAAAGAGCATCTCAAACGTTTTTCTATCCATTTGCCTGCTGTATGTGCAATTGGTGTATTTGAATTTGCTGAAGAAATTAGCGGGAGTATTGAGCGTAATATCTCCTACATGCTTACCGTTACTCAAAAAATAAATATCCTTCTCACTACGATCGATCAAAACAAATTAATTGTTCTCGCTGGTTCAGAATCTGATGAAGAATTAACTACATCATTTAAAACATTTATTCCTATCTTTATTTCTGAAATGAAGAATCGATTTGACGTCTCTACTATAAATGGCGCTTCCGGAAATAGCCTAACCTCCTTGTTAGATGGGCGTCACAGCTACGAGGAAGCCCTTTATACCTTGAAAATTAAATCGATTTTCCCTGATGAGACTGGAACTATCATTACCTATGATGGTTTAGGCGTATTTCAAAGTCTTGAGGCGATTGATTCTAGACACCCTCGCCGCCGTGAACATCATACACTAACAAAATTGGCACGATATGACCAGAAACATCAATCTGATTTACTGCATACATTAAAGGTTTACTTAGAAAAAGATTGTAGCCAAAATGATGCTGCTCGCCATCTGCATATTCATGTTAATACACTTAACTACCGATTAAAGCGCATCACTGAAGTTGGTGAAGTTAATTTGAAAGACATTATCCAAAAAACAGCACTGTTTCTTGATCTAAAATTAAGGGAATACCGTGAATATCAAAGTAAAAGCTAGAATTATGACAAGAAAGGATGCGAATTCATGGAGTCAGAAGAATATTTACGATCAGAATTAAGAAAAATTGAAAAGTGGGAAAAGGATCAGAATAGTCTTTGGTTCTGGGAGCGATTAGGACGCCTCCCTTTTAAAGTGTTGGATAAACTTACTCCGACTTTTATCCAAACGAAAATTGGTTCGCTGTTAGATGGCATAGGGAGCTTTATTCAAACAGGCGGTCAATACTTAACTCGTGAAAAGACGATCCTTAATAAATTAAGCAATAGACTAGGGGACCAAAAAGAACTTACGCTTGAAGATGTCAGCTCCTTGCCCCTAAAAGTCATGGATCAAGTCAGTGAAGATATTAAACAATCAGAGAGCAGGGCAGCAACCGCTCAAGGAGCAACAACAGGTTTTGGCGGTATTTTTACACTTGCAATTGACATCCCAGTCTTACTTGGGATGTCACTGAAAACCCTCCAAGATCTTGCTCTGACTTATGGATATAATCCACGGGACCGTGATGAACGATTATTTATTGTAAAGTGCCTCCAATTTGCCACATCGGATATAGTAGGTAAAAAAACGATTTTAGATGATCTAAATTCCTTTTACCAAGACAAGCCGGCTGGAAAACGGGAAATGATCTCTCAGATTCAAGGTTGGCGTGAAGTTGTTTATACCTATCGCGACCATTTTGGGATAAAAAAACTTTTTCAAATGGTGCCAATTGCCGGTATGGTCTTCGGAGCTATCACTAATCGGAGCATGATTTCTGATATAGCGGACGCTGGAACGATGCTTTACCGAAAACGCCGCATCTATGAAAAGCTTCAGAATCTACAACATGTAGAAAATGATTTTAAACGGTAAAAAAAGGAGTATTTGTGAAATCTCACAAATACTCCTTTTTGAATTTTCTAATTACCACAAACGTTGTCGTTTTTATAACGGGTATACTTTAATACATAGGGATTAAATGAGGAGGACTATTTTATATGCGTATTGGAATTCCAAAGGAAATAAAAAACAATGAAAATCGAGTAGCGATTACTCCCGCTGGAGTAGTTGCCTTAGTAAAGGCCGGACATGAAGTATTTATAGAAAAAGATGCAGGCACAGGCAGTAATTTTACTAATGACGGCTACATGACAGCAGGTGCTTTAATAGTAGAAGATGCACGCAGTGTATGGGAAAGTTCTGAAATGATTATGAAGGTAAAGGAACCCATTCCCGAAGAATATCAATATTTTCGTAAAGATTTAATCTTATTCACCTATCTCCACTTAGCAGCTGATTCTACTTTAACAAAAGCACTAAAAGACAGTGGAGTCTTAGCGATTGCCTATGAAACCGTATCAGTAAATGGAACGCTTCCTTTATTAACACCAATGAGTGAAATTGCCGGCAGAATGGCTGCTCAAATCGGCGCTCAGTTTTTAGAGAAACCTAAGGGTGGAAAAGGGATTTTATTAAGTGGAGTACCGGGTGTTAAACGAGGGAAAGTCGCAGTAATCGGCGGTGGCGTAGTTGGTACGAACGCAGCCAAAATTGCCATTGGTCTTGGAGCTGACGTGACTATACTTGATTTGAACCCTGACCGCCTTCGTCAATTAGATGACATTTTTGGCAACCAACTAACAACCTTGATTTCTAATCCTTATAATCTTGCACACGCTGTAGCTGAATCGGATCTTGTCATCGGTGCCGTATTGATACCAGGTGCAAAAGCACCAAAACTAATTACAGATGAAATGGTCGTGGCCATGTCACCAGGCTCCGTAATTATTGATGTAGCGATTGACCAAGGTGGTATCTTTGAATCTGTTGATCACATAACTACTCATGATAATCCTACCTATGAAAAGCATGGTGTCGTGCACTACGCTGTTGCTAATATGCCTGGAGCTGTTCCGCAAACTGCTACTCTTGCATTAACGAATGTGACCGTTCCCTACGCCGTTCAGATAGCTAACAAAGGAGCCGTTAAAGCGATTCTATCCAATCCAGCCCTTGCCAAGGGAGTTAACGTGGCTAAAGGCCGCATCACCTTTAAAGCGGTAGCAGACGACTTAGGCTATGACTATGTCAGCGTTGAAGAAGCCCTTGATAACGAAAATATTAATGTTTAAACAAAAAAAGTGCTGATTTTAGATCAGCACTTTTTTGTTTAGTTCACTTTTATTAAAAAAAATCGTAAAAGAATGGCATCTGTTCTGGAATGATTGCGGAGAAAGAATGAATCTCCTGTTCATTCCCCTTTACTTGCTCTAACTTGTAAAGCGTTTCAATCTTCTTGTATCCGAAAAGGATGGCAGATAGCTCATTGATCGTCATTTCTATTCCAGTATCTCTTTTCTCTATTGTTTGGATCTGTTTATTTTTCAGGATAAAGGTTTTATTATTCCAAGAAGCAAAACTATCAGTAATCGTCAAAGTCACCGTTTCTCCACTAGTGCTCCAGTTAAAAGGATACTGTTTAATAAATTTCTCTGCATCAACGATACGAACCATAAAATAGGGTGTCACTTTTGCTTTCACCCGCGGTTCCTTAAGCGTATAAAACAATGGATCATCCTTATGGGTAGTAATCGTGAGCCTGGTAATCATCGAATCATGCTGACTAATAAAATTCCACAATCCCTTTCTCGCTTCAGCATTCAATGGGACGAATTCAGCGACCGTCATCTCTCCATCCTTTATATTGTACAGCATATATCCTGTTGGCCTATGCATTGGATCATAGTAAACAGCCCCAAGATAATCCCGATAAACGGAGTATGACCACCAGTTAGAGTCCCGGACGAGCATGCCGCTGAACGAAGAGGCATATTGTTGATAAATGTCCTCCATATCTCCATTATGGGACTCTTTCGTACATCGCTTTATTCGTCCATATACTCGTTCCTGCATGACTAGATTATCACTATCTACCTCACATATAAGCCGATCACAAAACAATTCCCATCCATACTTGCGGTAAAAAGGGACCGAAAAAGGATGCAGCATGGAGATACTGAAACCTCTTTCCCTCATCATGATTAACGTATGATGAAGTAAATCCTTCACATAGCCATTTCTCCGATACTCGGGATAAGTAGCAACACCCGCAATCCCCCCCATCTTTAAATGCTTATCTCCTATGTTAATGTTCAGGGGAAGTATATGAAGCTTCGCAGCGAGCTTTTCTTCATCCAGAATACCTAATACTTGTTGGAATTCCTTCATTTTTTGCAAGGTGTTTTCTAACCTTTCATCAGAGACCTGATATTGAAACGCATATTCAGATAACCGAACAGCTTCTCGATGATAACTCTCTGGCAACTCAATCACCTTCATATACATCACCCCCATAATGTTATTGTGTAATTAACGTTTCCTCTGTAAATATTTTTCCTGGATTGAGAATTCCTTTTGGATCCAGCGTATTCTTAATACTGGCCATCACATCATAGGCTTTTCCATGCTCAAGGCGCTGATACTTAGCCTTCCCTATGCCGACACCGTGCTCGCCTGTACATGTACCGCCTGCATTTAGTGCATAGTTAACAATTTCCTCATTTAAACGTTTTGCTTCCGAAACTTCCTCAGGATTTTTCAAGTCAATCATGAACATAACATGATAATTCCCATCCCCGACATGACCAACAATAGCGCCTTCAATACTCGAAGCATCCACTTTTTTTCGGGTATCAAGAATAGCTGCTGTTAAACGATCCAACGGTACACTCGCATCTGTCACCATTAATTTCTTACCTGGAGACGAATGAATGAACGAATACGCTAGATTATGCCGCGCGCTCCATAATTCACTCCTACCAATAGAATCCGTTTCAAACTGAATATCCTTACATCCTTGATCGGCAACAATTTCGCGGGCAAACGCTACATCTTGATTGAGTCCAGCTTCATTTCCATGAAACTCTAAAAATAATGTTGGTTTCTCTTCAAAGGATGTATTAATTGACCGATTCACTTGTTTAATAGAAAGGGCATCTACCAATTCTATTCTGGCAATGGGGATACCAGCCAGCATAATGCCATTAACCGCCTCTACGGCTTGTTCTACGGAAGGAAACGTAGCTCTGCCTGCCATAGTGACTTCAGGTATCCCATATACTTTCAGCGTTAATTCAGTAAATACGCCAAGCGTGCCTTCAGATCCTATAAATAAACCATTTAAATGTAGTCCTGATGAAGACTTTGTTGCTAAACTACCTGTATGAATGATATCACCGTTAGCCAGGACAACCTCTAGGTCCCTGACATTATCCCGCATTATTCCGTATCTCACTGACGTCGTACCGCTCGCATTGGTTGCGGCCATTCCGCCCAACGTTGCATCTGCTCCTGGATCAACGGAAAAGAACAAACCATATTTCTTTAATTCTTTATTAAGTTGTGACCGTGTAACTCCCGGCTGAACTTTGGCAAGAAAATCCCGTTCTCTTATTTCAAGCACAGAATTCATTAATGAGGTATCCATTGAAATACCGCCGCGTTGCGGAATAACATGGCCTTCAAGACTAGAACCTAGTCCAAAAGCAATAACCGGAATATTGTTCTCGTTCGCAAACTTTAACACAGCGCTGACTTCTTCAGCTGATTTCGGAAATATGACCACATCAGGAAGACTAGGCTGGTGATACGATTCATCCCGGCTATGCTGTTCTAGAACCGTTTCATTGATCGTTACTCTATCCTCACTAAGTAAGCGCTTTAACTCATTTGTATACGAAATCATCTGGGTTCCACCCTTCTCTATTAATCTCTATTATCATCTTACCTTAATTAAAAGAAAATTAAAATAAATCAAAATTCATAAACCTTCATAATATCAAAAAAAGCCGGCGAGATTTTCTCGTCAGCTTAATGGAAGGCACGTTATTTTTTTCCCATCTCTTTATTTTTATCTGTACAAGCTTTCATTGCGTCTAATACCGACTTCCTGAAGCCAGACGATTCAAGTGCAGCCACTGCTTCGATTGTCGAACCTCCTGGCGTACATACGTCGTCCTTCAAAGCTCCTGGATGCTTACCTGTTTCAAGTACCATCTTAGCTGCGCCTAACACAGCCTGCGCGGCCATTTTATAAGCATCTTTTCGAGGAATACCATCTCTAACACCGCCATCAGCCAACGCCTCGATGAACATATATACATAGGCAGGCGATGACCCACTAATTGCCGGAACAGCATCCATCGAGTGTTCCTGAAACACTTGCGTCTTTCCAAAGCTGTTCAATAATTCAAGGACCTCAGCTAAATCTTTTTCATTTACGATTGAATTGGGACTCAGTGCAGTCATTCCCTCTCCGACAAGGGAAGGAGTATTCGGCATCGTTCTAATGACCTTTATCTTCCTGCCAAACGATGTTTCAACTTGCTTGATACTGATGCCAGCAGCAATCGTAATGATGATTACTTCTGTTTTTACCGTATTTTTTATCTGCTCGATCACGGCAGGATAGAGCGAAGGGTGTACCGCTAAGAAAAGATAATCGGCAAAGCTTGCTACTTCCTGATTGTCTAGCGCTCCTAAAATTTGCTATGTATCAATTAACTTCGTGAGTGACCCTTCTGTAGCAGTACTTGCTGTGATTTGCTCAGGCAACACGATTCTTTCTCCGATCATCCCTTCAATCATGGCTTGAGCCATTCTTCCTCCACCAATGAATCCAATA